>CAXGBP010000001.1:0-21633 GCA_964007685.1 uncultured Candidatus Poseidoniales archaeon
ACATTCGCCAGCGGATATTCTGAAACCCAGACTGTGTAGAATGAGAAATCCTCCGCTGCCGATCTATTCCAGCGAATATCGATGGCGGTTCCGTCATCGTCCGAATGGTCCCAAGCGTTGAGGCCTGTCACTCGATCTGGAGCTGAACCAGGACCTCCGAGATTCGCCATCGGCGTCGCGTCCACGATGTACACATTGTCGACGTCGCCATTCCCCCAATCATCGAAGGCTACCACACCTATCCAGTAAACCGTGCCATCGATGAGGCCACTCTCTCCCAGCGAGTCGATGATTATCGAAGTGGTCTCGCAATCAACGGTATAATCTGCGACTGGCCAACCATCGACCGTCGAAGGTGGGCTCCATCCTGAGGCTGGGAGCGCGTAAATCTCGTAGTAGGTACAGTCCTCTTCGGTATTCGCATCCCAACTGACATTGATCCTACCACCCTCGTCATCGGGCACATCTGCAGCGGTGGTTCCGGTGATTGGCGCAGGAGGTATACCATCGTCGAGTCCGCCTGCGGTTACAACCGGCCCAATGATGGTGGCATTATCGATGGCAGACTGTCCTGCCTCATCGACACAGACCGCTGCGAACCAGTAGGGCACTCCACCCTCTAGTTGCAGCACAGTAGTATTGCCTGTGCTCCAAGGGAAGTCAAAAGGATCTGTGAGACCTATTGCGCTGGTAATTTCCTGTTGCACAGCCCATATTCGTGTTCGGTCTGGGTCGAGTTCGGTGCAAGCAGCCCATTCCATTACCAAAGTTCCGGCGGCGCCTCCTGATACCGGAATAGCGCTGAACCACTCTGGGGCCGCAGGCACTTCATCGGTCGGCGTGACATTCAGTGGATAGGTCATCGGCACACCGAGTGAACCATCTGCGTATTCGATGACAATCGCTGCACGGTATTGGCGATCATCACGCATCTCCTCGGTCACTCCGGCGTTATCCGCCTGTGTAACCGTCGCATTGGTGCGTGACCAGAAGGTGGAGCGGATGTAGGTTGAGAAATCCTGCAAATTTCGCTGCTCCGGCTCCCATAGAGGATCGGCCGTGGAATCCCAGACATACAATCGATACGCATGCCAAGCTGCATCCTCGGCCGGTAGCCAAGAGGCCTCGATGACCCCTCCTCCATCATTCGGTCTGTCCTCAAGGCTGACGATTACAGTCGGAACCTCGACGCGTTCCCAATCATAGGTCACCCTAACTTGGATTGCACCGTCGTAAGGGGTTTGCAATTGCAGGTGCAGGTAAGCCGAGGAGGATCCTGGCCCAACGGCCGAGATTGCTGATTGGAAGGCCTGCTGAATGCCACCATTTGAGGCCGCCAAATCCCAAGTTCCTGTGTAATTGAGTGCAGATGACCGCGCCCAGATCCACGACCCACCTTGCGGTGCAGTCATCGTCATCGCGCCCACATGCATCGGTAAGCTACCCGGCGCGGCGATGTCAGAGGTCTGTGGAATCTCTATTGGATTATCAGGAGTGACGAGAACCGTCGACATTCCTGGATGAGTCGTATCAGTGATATCCCACGTGCGCCCGCCGTAAAGAACCGTCAGCGGGTCAGCTCGCCGTTGATGTTCGCGTGACTTTTCTTGTAAACTTACAACCGGATCATAGACGTGCAAGCCGTCGCTGCCGACCGCGTAAAAGCCGCTGAAGTCGACGTATCCACCTTGTAATCCAGTCGTGATTCGGCTAGTTACAACGTTGTGGTTTCCATCGACATCGACAACGTTGAGGCCACGTGGACTCATCACCACAATATTCTGTCCATCACTGTGCATTTGGAATGGAGGCCATGAGAGCAGAGAGCGTTGCCCTACCCCAGTTTCCATCTTCATCTGTGAGCCATTCCAGTGAACCAGAGGGGCGACGTCGGTAGCGATGTGAACGCCCCAATCATCGGTAGCAATCGCCCTGACATCATTGCTCGGAATCATGTCGATATTGTAACTTCCATTCGCCATGTCCGTCATCAAATCCCAAGCCACTACACCGGGGCGCGTAGGTCCCTGTCCATTGTGCGAGATGAAAATCGCCGCGTCGTGATAGAGAGTGGTATTGGTACCATCTGGGTTCTGCACAACGCGAGAAATCGGTCCTGCATCGACGATTCCACTGACTGTATTACCCATCAGGCCGTCGTTGAATCCAAGCGTGTTGAGGACTGTGAGATTCGTCTGATGAAGGACCGTCAAGCCCGCAGCTCCACCAGCGAGGACCGAACCTCCACCTTGAATCGTCGAGTTTAGGGCGTGAAGGTGGGTGATAATCGGCGAAGGGAGACCATCGATGGTGGTGATTGGGTCATCCCAGTCGGCACGCGTAGTGTTGTACATCCCGATTCCGCCGTGCGTGGCAATCAAAATGTGGTCGCCGTATTCGATGAAATCACGCACGAGATTACTCGGCAGACCTGCGAGCAGGCTGCCGTGCCCCCATTGATTGTTGGCGATGTTGTAGGTCTGGAAGCCGGCGGCTGACCCCTGATTGCCCATCAATCCGACAAATATAGTGCCATTCTCGAGGATCATACCATCCATCTGGGAGTGCAGCGCCGGTGGAGTAGAACTGATTCGGCGCTGTTGCAAATCAATCGCTTTGAGACCTCGACCAGCGGTTGTAACCCAGAGAGTCTCGCCGTCAAGCATCATGTCGTTTACAACATCATTTTGGAAATTGAAACCAAATTCCCAGCGAACAGAGCCGTTCGCAAGTATCTCACCTTGAAGAATTGAGGATCCGTAGTAGGAATTGACGTTGAGAGCAGAAGTCACCCAGACGTGAGTGCTATTGGAGATTATTTCCACCACCCGCCCACTGGAAAGGCCTGCGAGTTCATCGAAGCCGCTGGCGATGAGGCCCGAGTTGTCGAGGCGGTCGACTCGGTTCATTCCCGTCGTCTGACCCGAACGACCGATTGCGTAGACGATTTGTCCTGAGTTGGATGGTGCGCGTTCTATCGAACAACCGTCCATTCCTGGATCAAGCACCTGACCATTGGCAGCGGCGGTGCCGGATGTAACGAGGCGTGAGATGCCGCCTTCGCCATCGTACTGATGTCCGGCAAGGAGGACGTTATTCTCGTGAAGCATCCCTCCAGGGAAGATTCTGTCTTCACCGATGCCGTCAGCGGCTGTGAGAGTTGAGAGGTAGGTGTCAGTGTTGTAGTTGAAGCGATCGAAGCCGATGCCTTCCGTGTCGAATCCGATGTAGAATATACGATTGGGTTCATCGCAAGCCATTGCTCGTGGATCGTTATCAGAGAGCCCCGAGGTGCCCGATGTCATCGCGCTAATCCACTCATTGGACAATTGGTCGTTATCGTGGTCGGCCAAGTCATAGCGCGCGACTCCGCCCTGATTACCCCACCAGAATAGGGCTCCGATAGCAACATGGACGATGTCGTCGCAGAGTTTGATATCAGCGGGGTATCCGTCAGGGATGTCTCCGGTGCCTAGATTCCAAGAGGTCCAGTTTCCATCGGTGCCATTCTTACGCATGATCTGAGAATTCGAATTCCAACCACTCGACTCCATCGACCCAAGCCATAGGTCGTCGTCGATGATGGCCATCGTGTAGAACTCCTCCTCGGAGTCGGATGGTAGTCCATCGCCTGGGGTCCAGGAGTCGAGCCAAGTCGCATTGACAGGATTCCAACGCAAGATTCCGTTCATGCTGGCAAAGAGATACTCTCCTTCGTACTCTTCCATTCCTCGAATCGGTCCTTCGATGTCGGTCCACTCGTTTAGAAGTGTCATGGAGTCGGCATTGAATCGACGGATGATGTGGTCACCGTATGCAACCCAGAGTTCGCAGGATGTGACATTCATCGGGAAACATTCGCCAAGGAATCGAGCATTGACACGGCGAACATTGCCAATCGTCGACAGATCCTCTTCCCATGTCTCATTGGTCATATTCCAGCGGACGATGGTTCCATCTCCGTCATTCCAGTACTGTGTCGGTCGGACTCCAATCCAGAGTTGTTCTCCGACCGTTCCTATTCCGTAAACGACACCGCTCCATCCAGCTTGAGCCCCAGCGTCGATTGTGCTCAGGCTGGAGTTAGATGAGATTTCGATGCGATAGATTTCATCGCTCTGACCCCACCATCCATTCGCCCTCTGGAGCGAATAATGCAAAATTCCGTCGTGGATTATGATGTCAGCTGGGGGAGAGTTTGAGAGGGTTGGTCCATCAGTATTTGAACCGCGATTCCAAGAGATCAAGACATCGTCATTGACGACGTCGATTAGGGTCAGTCCGAAATCTCCACCGGCCCACATCGTACCTGATTCATTGCCCAGAACCAATGCGGTGACATCATCGTCATCGATGTAGCCCTGAGTTCCGTCCCAAGTCGTCAGCCACTCATTATTCGTTAGATCATAACGGGCGATTCCGGTATTCTCGAAGCCCAGATAGAGTATATCATTGATTTTCACCGTTCGCGAGCGTTGAGTGTCATCGCCGGCCGTCCAAGTCTCAATGACCGAGAAATTGTCCATGTTCACTATGCCCGCGCCCGAGTTACCTCCCGTATAGGCACGGTCGGGAGCGAGCATCTCGATGGTGTATACGAAGCGACTTTCCAAACCGTCCTGAGAGCTAACACAATCTTGGAATTGATATTGCCAATCCCACTTACATGCTCCACGATTAGTTCCCGCGTACATTCCGTCACCATCGCTCGTGACATCGTAGAATACCGTCGGACGACTCCACCATCCTCCGCTGCTGGTCATCGTCGTCCAAGTATTTCCATCATACCGCGAAAAGGCACCTTCAGTTCCGACTAGCAGCCCACCGTAATCGTCCATCTCGAGAGATAGAACATCGTCGTCGGGCAGGGTATTTGCGTCCTGAGTCCAATGCTCAGAGATATCTCCAGTCAGCCTGTCGACAACGAGAATTCCAAATTCGTAGAGACCAATGTAGACGACATCGTCGTCAACTGCCACAGGGGTGGCATCGAGGTCATCGGCGCCGAGTGATTGCCATGAGCCTATGATTGTCGAGGTCGAGAGTTCGACACGCATCACGCCCACGTCTGGAGTCGCGATGTAGGCGATTCCGTAGCGCGCCGCCACCGAGTTCACGAAGTCCGAGTCGAGGCCATCAGAAGTCGTCAGGGTGTCGATGAGAGTCATCTGATTGGTGTCGATGATAGAAATCCCAGATTCGCTGTGGCCAACTACGAGATAGCCAGTTGAGGTATCGAAGGCGAGTGAGGAGACTTGGTTAGAACTCAGTCCGGATACCGTACCAATGTAGGAGCCATCGGTATTATCGAGGCGCAGCACCCCAGCATTCGTTGTTCCAATCCAAACCTTGTCGTTACCATCCTGAATGATTGAGATAATCTGTCCGGGGCTGCTGACGTAATCCCTGATGTCAATCGGTGACTTCCAAATCTGGTCCGATGCGTCAAAGCGATCGATAATCTTGTTACCACCAATCCAGATCTCGCCCCTCTCTCCATCCTCGATGTGAGATACGACCGTCATCCCGTCGGTAGATGGGCTACTAACCAAAGTCAGGGTGCCGGCAGGCGTCTCGCCAACCAACATGCCAAGCGTACCCGAACCATCGCTGAATAATGCGGTCGGGGAGGTAGGGCCGCGACCGGCGTGCGCCGGCCATGGAATCGCCATCGCTCCATTTTCATACAGACCGATGTCGGTCAGTTGAGTCTGAGAGCGGAAGATGAGCGAATTTGTGTCGTAGGCGTGAACCACGGCGCCCGCGAGAATGTGTAGCCAACCTTCGGTGACCGAAAGTCCGTGGACCTGATTTGAAGAGAGCCAATTGCTTGTCGACCAAGTCGCCAACCAAGATTGAGAGGCGATATCACGACGGTTGATTCCAGAATCATAGGTGGCGATAAGGAGATGATTACCAACGAGTGCTAAGTCAGTGATGTAGTTAGACATAAGGAAATTCTGAGTATTCCACACGGTGTGTGAATCAATTGTTACAGAGACACTCCCTGAGGAAGAACTCGTAGTGAAATCGAGAAGGTGGACTCCAGCGGTGCTCGTGGCGAGATGGACTCTATCGCCGATGATTAGAATGTCAGAGGGTGTCTCGATATTCTGAGTCTGACAATAATCATACTCTGTCCAATCATTGGCACTCATAGTCCTGTAATGCACAGTGCAGAATCCAGCAGCCCAGATGGTCCCATAATCATCGACGGCAATAGCGTGGATGCCAGAATCGTCTGAGCCATCGCCAATCAACAAATCTGGAAGCATCGACGAATCTGAGAAGCTACGAGAAAGTACCGATCCATTTTCTGTGCCAATCAACAACCTGCCACCGTCTTCATCGATTCCCAGCGACCTGCCCATCACTCCGACCTCGATATCGATGATTGGTTTCTGAGCCCGAGCGTCGAGATGGAGCAGGTCGTCATCAAGAAGAAGGTACAATCGGCCGTCGATTGGATTGACGGCGCTGTCATGGATCTCGACATTCTGCACCGAAAACGAAATCTTCGGGTCGGCAGGTCGCAACGCCTCAATCACCATGTCTGTCAAAGAAACACCTGCAGGTAATTCCCACGAGGCGTCAGAGATGGAATTGGGACGCAAATGAGTATCTAAAGTCCCATTGAGAACGGTCGGTGGATTATTCTCCATCTCATCCTGCCGACCAAGATCGCCGTATCCTCGCCAGTCGAGGATCGGCGTTTGAGTATCCATCAATGTCAGTTGAGGCTCAGTTGCCCAATAGCCAGCTGAGCCATTGACTGAAATCTCGAATGTCAAATTCGAGATTTCTGCTCCGGGGGCGAACGGCAGAAACAAATCGCTGTAAGCATAGGTTCCATTCGCCGGATCCGCTCCCGTCGCTACAAGATCGACCCAACCAGTATCATTACTCCCCGAGGCACCCCAAGCGGTCTGAATAACCTGCCTCGACTCCAACTCAGAACCCAGTTCGTCCGCCCCAGAATAGACTGTCCATGGTAGCATTACCATCAGTGCGGCGAGTAGCAGAGCAGACCTCCGCTTCCTCGACAACTCCTGACGAAATGACATGGGCACGAACTACTGGCCTGCTTGTTCCCATTATGAAAGGCATGGGTTGGTGATTTTGTTGTGAGTCTCCCTCTATAGGAGGGAGGGTGAAGATGGAGAAGCGCTGACCTGCGGGCCGATAACTATCTCGAAGACTGGAGGATAGCATCAAAGAGGAGGGGGTGGCCCGAAAAACCTCGAGGGTTTGGCATGGCTGAGGATCGTCTGCGTAAGGAAGCTCTCGATTACCATGCGGCTGCACCTGCTGGGAAGATTAGCGTCGAACCGACAAAACCTCACGGAACTGCTCGTGAATTGTCCTTGGCTTACTCTCCGGGCGTTGCCTATCCTTGTGAGGAAATTGCGGCGAATCCCGATGACGCTTACAAGTACACTTCGAAGGGTAATTTGGTGGCCGTCATCAGCAATGGTACCGCTGTTCTTGGCTTGGGTGATATCGGTGCCCTTGCTGGCAAACCTGTGATGGAAGGAAAGGGGCTGTTGTTCAAGGCATTCGCTGATATCGATGTGTTTGATATCGAGGTTGACCGAACTGATATCGATGAGTTCGTTGAGGCTGTCAAAGCGATTGCTCCGACCTTTGGTGGAATCAACCTCGAGGACATCAAGGCGCCTGAGTGCTTTGAGATCGAGCGTAGGCTGGTTTCTGAGCTCGATATTCCTGTGATGCACGACGATCAACACGGTACTGCGATTATCTCAGGTGCTGCACTGCTCAATGCGCTGGAGATTGTTGAGAAAGAGGCCTCGGCAGTCAAGGTAGTGATTTCTGGCGCTGGGGCGAGTGCAATCTCGTGTGCTACGCATTATCTGCGTCTCGGTGTTGCTCCTGAGAATTTACTGATGTGTGATTCAAAGGGGATTCTGACTAAGACTCGTGAGGCTGCTGGAGAATTGAACGAGTACAAGGCAAATTTCGCGCGCGATGTGCCAGATGGTGGCTTGGCAGAGGCCATGGTCGGTGCTGATGTCTTCTTGGGATTGTCACGTGGCGGATTGGTCTCTGGCGAGATGGTTGCGAGCATGGCTGAGCGCCCGCTGATCTTTGCTCTTGCAAATCCAGATCCTGAGATTCTTCCTTCTGAGGTTATGGCGGTCCGCGATGATGCGATTATTGCGACTGGACGCTCTGATTTCGCCAACCAAATCAACAATGTTCTCGGATTCCCATACATCTTCCGCGGTGCTCTCGATGTGCGTGCTACTGAGATTACTGAAGGCATGAAGATGGCAGCAACGAAGGCTCTCGCAGAATTGGCGAAGGAGCCGGTTCCTGATGATGTCGCTGCGGCTTACGGGGGCGAGCAGATGCAGTTCGGCCCAGAATATCTGATTCCCAAGCCATTCGATGCTCGCGTACTCATCTGGGAGGCGAGCGCTGTTGCTGAAGCGGCAGTTAACGAAGGTGTGGCTCGCGTCGGAGCAGATGAATTCGACGTTGAGAAGTACAAGGAGACACTTGAGGCTCGACTGGGATTGACTCGCTCGATTATGCGTAACGTCATCAATCGAGCAAAGCGTGATAGAAAGCGAATCGTCTTCTCAGAGGGAGATGAGCCGACTATCATCAAGGCGGCGGCACAATGTATCGCTGAGGGCATCTGTGATCCAATTCTACTCGGGCACCCCGAGCGTATCGAGGCGGTGAAAGAGGAGCACGGACTGACATTCGAATGCGAGACCATCGATGTTCGATACGACCCTCGCAGGCGTGGTGATTATGCCGATGAATTCCACAAGTTACGCGGACGCAAGGGCGTCACGCGCCGCGACGCTGTTAGCCTGCTTAAGTCGCCAAATTATTTTGGACCGATGATGGTGCACTGCGGCGATGCTGACGGTTATCTCGGTGGCATCGCCCACCAATATCCAGACATCGTCAAGCCGTGTCTGCAAACCATCGGACCCGATCCCTCTGCACATCGCATCGTCGGCCTCTACATGATGACCGTCAATGGTCAATTGATGTTCATCGCCGATGCGACGATCAATATCTATCCTGATTCGCGTACACTCGCTGAAATCGCTGTACAAACCGCGCGCGTCGCGCGCCGATTCGGAGTCAAACCGAAGGTTGCCATGCTCTCCTTCTCTAATTTCGGCACCTCGGGAGAATTACGAACCGACCGCATTGAGGAAGCAATTTCGATGGCCCGTGAGATTGATGGTGATTTGATCATCGACGGGCCGATGCAGGCGGATACCGCACTGGTCCCTGACCGCCAGAAGGAATTCCCATTCATGGAATTCGAAGGCTCGGCCAATGTTCTCGTCTGCCCGAATCTCGCTTCCGCGAATATAGCATACAAATTGCTTCAGCGAATCGCTGGAGCTGAGATGACTGGCCCGATTCTCGAAGGGCTTGCGAAGCCGGCTCACGTGCTACAGCGCGGTGACTCAGTCCGCCAGGTAGTTCACATGGCTGCGATTACGACTGTTGACGCGCAGCGACACGCTCAGCAGCGTCTGTGACCTCTCTCGACTGCAACTCTGGGTAATTCGCAGAGTGAAAACAGAAAGTTACGTAGAACTTTAATTTCTGTAAATTCGTTCTTTCAGGTCGTTGTGATAATGCCGTCCGATCTCTGGCCCTCGTCGCTCAATCCACTCGCTGAAGCGAATGGTTCCGAGCGGTTCCTCATCTGAAGCGACTAGCCCGCGCATCAACCCCTTGATTTCAGCGCGGGTGACTACCATATCGCGCATGAATAGCCCCATGACTTGTCCCGCCATCCAAGCAAGAAGTGGGGGCATGGGCACAATCAGGCGGCGAACCCCCATGCTTCTGGCAATGAGCCGAACGAAGTCTCGGTAGAGATAGGTCTCAGGGCCTGTAGCATCGCGCGTGATGTTTTCTTCTCCCGCGCCTAAATCGATTGAAATCCGCGCGACATCGCGAACATGAACTGGTTGAATCGGATATTTTCCAAAGCCAAATATCCCGAAAATCGGTATGTATCTTAGCATCCAAGCGATGTTGTTTACGAGTACGTTGCGCCCGCCTCCAAACAAGACCGTCGGGCGCACTATAGCGTAGGAATGGCCCGATTCTCGCAGTATTCTTTCACTCTCAACCTTGCCGCGAAAGTAAGACCATCCTGGTGCTTGGTCTGGGTGTGCTACGCTGAAATGGACAACCCGACGAACACCAGCCTCTGCTGCTGCCTCAAACATCTTCGCACAATTCCTCACCGCGATATCATGGTCAAATTTTCTTCCTTCATGATTGTACCTTACCCAGTATGTATTGTACAACACATCCGCTCCGCGAAGCGACTCAACAAGAGCTTCGCGGTCATCGAAATCTAGCGGATGGACCTCAACGGCCCCATCGAATGGATCGTCCCTGCCCACCGCATTAGTCAGTGTTCGAACGCGTTTACCTTCTGCCAATAATTGGTGAGCAATCCATCTACCAGTATAGCCGAATGCTCCAGTGACGACGTGTAATTCGTCAGCCGCTGGTGTTGAGTCGTCGCTCATCAATCAGCGATTTTGCGCGTCTCTGAAATAGGCTTCGATAGTGGTGTATCTTACAGAATTGGATCTCGCAATCACCGCGATTCTCACTCGATGACTTGAGGGGCTGCTGCAAGGACCTCAGCAGAACATCCGGATTCGTATTGTTCAAAATTCTCGATGAACATTTGAGCCAGCAAATTCGCCACATTATCGTAACGAGTCTTGTCGGTCCAAGTCTCGCGCGGCTGCAATATCTCGCTCGGAACACCCTCGCACTCAGTTGGAACAGAAAACCCGAAGCGCTCATCACGAACGAAGACAACGTCGTCGAGATCGCCGCGCAATGTAGCATTCAGCAGTGCGCGCGTCCAGCGTATCTTGATTCGACTAGACTCGCCGTAACCGCCGGCGATCCAGCCTGTGTTGATTAGCCAGCAATTCGCATCATGCTCGCTAATTTTCGCCGAAAGTAAGTCAGCGTACATGCTTGGGTGACGGGGCATGAATGGCGCGCCGAAACACGTCGAGAAGGTCGCTTGAGGTTCTGTCACGCCGATCTCGGTGCCAGCGACCTTCGCAGTATATCCTGACATGAAGTGGTAAGCGGCCTGTTCTGGCGTCAGGCGAGAGAGTGGGGGTAGGACGCCGAAGGCATCGCAGGTCAGGAAAACAACATTCTTTGGATGACCTGCGGTAGAATCCTCAGTGCGATTCTCAATCGCTTCAATAGGATATGAACCGCGCGTATTCTGAGTCAAGGTTCCATTATCGAAGTCTGGTACGCCCGAGGCATCTAGGATGACATTCTCAAGGATAGTTCCTGGCATCCTAGTCGTAGCGAAAATCTCGGGCTCATCCTCCTCGGATAGTCCGATGAGCTTGGCATAGCACCCACCTTCGAAGTTGAACACTCCATCATCGGACCACCCATGCTCATCGTCCCCAACCAAAGCCCTTTCAGGGTCTGCCGAGAGAGTTGTCTTTCCAGTCCCAGAGAGTCCGAAAAAGAGAGCTGCGTCGGTGCCGTCAGTGTTGGCTGAGCAGTGCATCGGCATGATTCCCAGTCCTGGAAGAATGTGATTCATGATTGTGAAAATTGCCTTCTTGATCTCGCCCGCGTAGTGGGTTCCACCGATGATTGCCAGACCTCGGTCGAGAGCTAGGATAACGAATACCTCCGAGTTTGTTCCATCGATCTTCGGGTCCGCGAGCAACTCAGGCGCGTGTAGAATCGTGTATTGTGGAACGTGCTCGGTGAGGTCAGATGGATCGCTGCGAACGAACATATTGTGATAGAAAGCAGCGTGCCATGCCTTCTCGGTAACCAATCGCACCGGCATGGCATAATTTGAATCAGCACCGCAGTGAGCATCCTTAACGAAAAGTTCGTCAGCCGCATCCAAGTGGGCTCTGACCTTCTCCAGTAGCCCTTCGAAGACATTGCGGCTGGTCGGCTTGTTCACCTTACCCCACCAAACATGGTCAGCTAGACCTGGCTCGTCGACGATGAATCGGTCGTTCGGCGAGCGACCTGTGCGCTCGCCGGTCGTCGCGAGCAAGACATTGTGCGCGGTGAGCTGTGCTTCACCGCGCTCAACGGCGCGCTCATGGAGTTCACTAGAAGCGAGATTCCAATGTACTGCGCCGCTGGGGTCGAGGCCGTGAGAGGCTAACGGGGTCGCGAAGGAAGCCGGGGTGGACGAGCGGGAGGTGCTCTCCATGGCGGCCGACGTTGACAATTGGCTTTCAACCATTACGGAGACCCGCCGGTGCGAATCTGCGTCTAAACTCGTGTTCGCACGCATACATCGTTTCGACTTGGCCCGACGGGGATGCGGTTATCGCAGGGTGCCATGCCTGTCGCGCACGTGAGTGATGAGAAAGACGACCGCGTGATTCGCGAGCGTCGCTTCAAGATGGGTGGCAACATCGACATCGGCGATCTCGGATTGGAAGACATCCTCTCCGATCTCGCCGAACAGGAATCAACATCTCCGAACTCCGACTCAAAGCCCGAAATCGATGAAGCTCTCGGAGATGTCTTCGATCCATTCACCGAACCGACCGGAGCCGAAGCGGGAGCCATTCAGGCCGATGGAAGTGTACTCTCGGCTCCCGAGGATGATATCGTTACCTCGATGGCGAAAGAGGGCGAACGCCGAGTCAATTGGTCGCTAATGGTAGCGATGATTTTCGTTTTCAGCGCACTAAGCGTCGTCGCTGGAACCGCTTTCCCGCCATTCATCTCTCTGATTTTGCTCTTGGCGCTCGCCGCCACCGGTTTCACCCTCGGCGAGCGCTGGGTACCCAATCGAGACTTGCATCTGCTGGGAGTTTCGTGGGTCATCATTTCGATGAAGGTGCTCTACGGGCTTGCAATTGAGTTGAATCGTTGGGAATTAGCTGGAATTTTCCCTATTTCTGTTGAAGTCCTCGCTGTCCTATTGATTCTCCTCGTCGCTCTCAACGTCTTCGTCGCCTACCGCCACGATCACGATGCGATTGCGGCCCAAGCCACGTTGGTTCTGTTGGCGATTGGCTCAACGGCGGGCTCGATTGGAGGAGAGGTCGGAGTCGCTGTGATGATTCTCGTCGCAACCCTACTGCTCCATGGACTCGCATTACACCGAGGCTCAGGAAACTTGGCAGCCCTCGGTGTCGCAGCCTCCAACCTATGGATTGGAATGCACGCCGTTACCAAGGGGTTCACCGCTGGCTCTCTGGTCATCGAACCCCTCGACACACCACTGATTCTCTTCCTGCTCCTAATGGTAATCACTGGTCTAAACGCAGCCATGGCAGCGCGCTTCGCGCGCGAAGACAATTGGTTTTCCAAGGGATTCAAGGCGGCTGGCTTGGGTCAGCCGGGACTCTGGGGCGTATCGATTTCTCTCGGAATGGTCGGAGCCCTCATGGCAGTCGCTTCCAGCCGAGAGGACTCCGGCTTCGCGCTCGGAATGGTGACATTCCTCGCCGGCGCCTTCGGCGGCTCTTATCTCGTCGTGCGAGGGGTAGAGAAGCTCAGGGTGGCCATTCCTTTATTGGCGGGTGGAGCGGTGTTTTCACTGCTTCTCATCTTTGGCGATTTAACTGAATCAATCTCGCTTTTCGACCGCTACGAAACTTTCACTGTCTTTGCTACGATTCTTACCGGATTCGTGATGCTGCGTGACCAAAACCGCGTCACTGACCGCGTTCTTTGGGTTGGATCGGTCGGCGTTCTGGTGCTCGTAGTGATTCTGATACCAGCCGAGTCGGAGGCCGCTGGCGGCGATGGTGGATTGGCTCTCCTAGCTCTGCTGACGACACTTCACATCGGGACTGCCGTGCTCGCTGTGATACGCAAAGCTCCCGCGCTCGCGGGCGCTACAGTTCTGCTGCCGTGGTCTTGGGTATTGTTGCAAGAAATTGTCGTCGAGGCGGTTCGAACCGTGATGATGACGAATGGGTGGTCCGACCCGGGCAATTTGATTGAACTCGCTCCGACTCCATTCGCCGTCTATCTCGTGATCTCGGTCGGACTGATGCTCATCGTCAATCTGCAGATGGGAGAGACGGGGGTCAATCTGGCAGCAGGCTTCCTCGGAATCACCGAAATCTCGGCTTCGATTCGTGATTCCGGCGCTCTGCAATTATGGTCGATGGGACTCTGGTTGCCGATGATCACAATCATTGTCATGGCACATGCTGGAGGATTCACCGCCCTCACTCTGCTCGTAGTCGTCGGGGCGGTATCTGCCGCCCATCTTGGGGCTGAATTCGTTGGACAGAGGCTAGGAGGCGCAGTGGCGCTGCTGGCGATTATCGCTGTCAGCGCTGCGATGCTTGGGTGGAAACACGGTCTTGACGAGATGTGGGTTCTCCTGATTCTCATTGCTACCGCATCAATTCTCTATCGCGGAGAGCCCGATGACGAACCTCGATTCACCAATGGAATCGCTCTGATGTCATTGCCGCTCCTAATCGCTATGTCAACCAATGAGCCGGCAAGAATACTCGAGGCGACCGATTCGATTCCTGACCTCGATATTTCTCTCACTGCAGTCCTCAGTACCGGTGTGGTGATGGCGGTTTACCTCCCGCGCGCGGAAAAAATGGAGAAATTGCTCAAGCCAGCGGCAGCAGCACTCTGGTTGCTGGTAATCACCATCGGGCTCTCAGTGCAATTGGACAACGAAACAGCAACCATGGCCGGACTCGGCCTTTTCGCACTCAGTTCGCTATGGTTGGTCGCGCGCGGAGAGATTCGCGCTGAACTGAAATCGATTACCCAGCGCGACGAGCGCTTGGCTATGGTAGGCCGCGAGGCTGAAGTCATGCTCAGTGGAGGCGCGGGAGAAATCGATGGATATGACCCGCGGCGTGCAGAACTCGAAGCCAAGCGAAAGAAGCGACGCGACCTCACAGCAGCAGATGATGATGATGATCTCTACACAACCGATGTCTCGCACCGACCGACGATTGTACTCTTGGTCCTCGCTCTCATCCTCGGTGCAGTAATCGTTTGGGGAATGCTGTTCTCTTCCTCTCCAATCGTCCTCCTAATCGCTGGAGTTTTCGCAACACTGCTCGTCACCATTGCTCGCCTAAGGACGAAACAACTCGAGCTTGACTTACCAACTGTGCTCGGTATGGAGATGCCGATTGCCTACGCGATTCTTGGATTGACCATCGCCCTCGTCGCCGGTCATATCGGCCCCGGTGGAAGTAATGCACAATTGCTCGATATGGCCGTCGTGACAATTCTCATTCTCCAATTCGTCATTATCTCTCTTTACCGACAGGACAACCTTCTCGACCGAATCCCAATCGCTCTCGATTGGTTCGTCCTGCCTTTGGTTCTAGGAAGATTACTCGGGGCGGTGATGGTCGAGTCGCTTCCCGCCCCGTTCACCGTCGACCCGTTCGACGGTGATTTCATCGAATGGCAGATTCCATGGCTTCTACTCGAAACTCTCCTCATCTTCACAATCGTCATCGATGCAATGATTGACAATCGCAGGACGAGCGTCGGCCGGGATTCACACCAATCCAGCTCGGGTCGAGGACTACGAACCCTCGCAATCGTCATGATTTCATGGGGACCAGCTGCAGTCCTAGCAGTAGCCAACGCTGTTTGGTCGGGGCGCAGACACCGTCAAGTCGAAGCTGTCGGATTAGCAATCCTCTGCGCCCCGTTAGCCCTGTTTTCTCTCAGTAACATATTACCAGCAATCGGGGAGAATCTCGATTGGATCATCCTCACAGGAGGAGTGGTGATGTTGGTTCTGGTCGGAGCGGCGGTACCAATGCGCAACGGTCACTGGACAATGATGGCGGCTGTCGATGGCCATATTCTGCTGTTCGCTGGCCTTCTCGCAGTCAACGAAGCGATGTTCTATCCAATTGCACTCTTTGCCATGTCAACAACCCTGTGGGTCGTCGGAATACTCCACCTACGTCGGATTCTGCGCGTTTGGGGGCTGGCCGATTTGGTGTTAGGAAGTGGAATGGCCTTGCTGATACTGGGGGCATCGGGCAGCATCAACGCCGGCGGCCTATTCTTGCTGCTCGCGGTCATCGGCGCTGAACTCGCTCTCGTCACTTGGTTGGGGCAGCGCAACGAGGAAGCGCTACTGAGAGACTGACGGCTTGGTGCCGAGTTGCGGCGAATCATCGATACCGTGCGATTGAGTTGTTTAATCGGCCCGCAATGATACATTTTCAGAGCGGATCGAGGAATAACGTCGCATACCAAGTTTGATGACGGGCGGGTGTGGGAACAGCACCGTGTCAGGCAGTTGGATATCGGACACCCCTGATGAGGTGGAGCACCCAACCGTGCCACTCGGGATCAATGAAATGGCGATTCCGCGCGCCGCTATTCTACTTTCTTTGGCCACCGCGGGACTACTAATCATCTCAACAATCGTCGTCGGATACAGCGTCTATGACTTCGCCAAGAATAATGAAGATGCGTTATCAGTGACCGATAAGGACCTACTGAAGGATGAAAATGAGCGCTGGTACTGGGAGATCGATCTACTCTTCGATACATGCGACTCACGGCTTGGAGAGTGGAACTGGCCAGATGTACTTGCTGACCAAGATGATGTATTTCTCTATCCGGGAGAACTGCGTTGTGATTGGGAGCATCAGGGTGATGGGGACCGAGCCAGCGTCGTAATTTACAATCGGGGGGATCAGACGCTCGACCTCGTGCTTGAAATCGCCGGAGGCGAGGTCGTCTTCGCGTCAGAGGGTGATAGTGATATGACGCTCGATCCTATCGAGCCTAATGGCACTGTAATAGTTGAGATTGAATTGGAAAGCGAGGTTACCGAGCATGACATCACCATCGAGGCCTCTCACCTGCGAGTTCCTGAGGCCGAAGTCCTGCTCGACGTCCATATCTTCGAGGGAACCGAAGCACGTGAAATTCATGCCAGTGACGGAGATAGCCTCGCAGTCCACTACAAGGTGTGGGACGCCGATACGAATGAGCTGCTGGATGAAGGTGACCTCGTCGTTACTGCGGGAGATGATTCGAATTACATCAAGGGATTCGGTTGGTCAGCAATCGGACTCGACATCGATGAGGATCGAGGACTGATTCCAGGCATCGATACCGGGACTACCCACACAACTTTGCTACCGCCACCAATTGCCTACGGAAATAGCGACGATCACGAACTCGAAGAGTCGTGGCTGCGCTTTGAGTTGAAGGTCGATAGAGCGACCATTTGAGACCACTCGCGCGCGAAAAGGACTTGACCTCGACAAGGGAGCGGAAACCATGAACGAGGAGCCAACCCACTTCGCTCTTCGACCCTCAGCAGACCTTGTCAAGCGCGCTTCCAAGGTCGCCAAGGCCAACTCTGCCCGCAAGGGAGAACCGGCCTTTCACATGACTGAGGACGTGCGCAGGCTCTCTACTCCATGGTCGGTCGCACAGGTGCGGGCGGCGCAAATTGAAGCGACTGAGTTGCCCGCGGGAGTGATTCTAGATGCGGCCGCAGGAAGCGGAGTGCAATTGGTAGCACTGACCACCGGCCTAAAGCGGCCGGGATTGGCAATCGAACTCGACCCGAATATCGGCCTATTGTGTGCGGCAAATATGTACTCGGCCGATGATGATGGAGACCTCCAGAGATCAATGGACCGCGTACTGGTCGGTGATGGGACCGATGCCGAGAATGCTATCGTCGCCTATTGGAATAGCCTGCGAGAGGCTGGAACAAGGGCGCACCCACCAATTGGTATGCTACATCTGGACCCAGCTCGCCCTCGAGACGCTCAAAAACATGAAATCGATGAGATGAAACCAGCAATTGGCCCATTGATGAAAGCCTGGTCTAAACACCTTGAGATAGGGCCACGCGGACCCGCGGTTCTGCTGGATCTTTCACCAAGACTCAACGAGCACCAACGAGCCCTCGTTGATGCCACCATCGAGATTACCTTCCCCGGCATCACACGGACTTGGGAATACCTCAGTCAAGGAGGTGGTAGAATCGACCGGCTCTCAGTCTGGATAGGCTCTCTATCGTCCAAATCCCCATCCCGATGTGTCAGAATGGGCAGGAAGAAAATCATGGCTACAATCGAGGGTAAGGTCGCTGAATCCGAAAAGGTCTCGATGAGTAATCCTCCTCCATTCGGTGCCCACCTGACAATCGTCGACCCAGCCCTCGTTCAATCAGGGCTGCAAGAGTCCTGGCTCGAGCGAGCCCTACCTGAAGGCGCCGGCCACTCATGGCTGCGCCTCGATGGTCGGCGCCCACTCCTCATCAGCACAGAACGCCTAACCAAGGATGAAGAGATTGACGCCTTTGTTCTCGCCAGCGGAGAAATTGTCCAGCATAGACTCACGCCGCCTGAATTGCACACCATCGAGCAGACGGCGGCGGCGGCAGCGCGCAACGGAGTTGGAAAGATTACCCTGCGCTGCACCCTTGATCCCGACCTTCACCCAACTCTCCAGCGCAGGCTCGACAAAGCGATGAAGGAATTCAATGGGGCGAACGGATTCATGGTCGACCTCGACCTTGATCGAGGCAGCGGTAGTCACACGCTCTACATCGTCTGCAAGCATGCCTGAAAAGTCGTAAAATTCCGCCTGAAGCAGAAAAAATCCCCGTTTCCGAACCATTCAGGTAAATTCTCACTTCTTCACGCCCCGTAGGGGCGGCCGTCTCCTTCAAATATGGAGGGCAGGTCGGCGGGATGCCCTTTGAGGGCCATCGGGCAACCGATGAACACGGGGGAACCGTACTATGGCAAAAGTGAATGAAGCAGAACTAGGAGAGGATTTCTCCTACATCCTGAGGCTCGCTGACTCTGACATCGATGGTCTTCGACCGATTGCGCAAGGCCTGACTTCCATCCCGGGAGTCGGAAAGCGATCGGCCGGACAGATTTGCCGCATGGCAGATATCGATGGTAGCAAGCTCGGCGGACATCTGTCCGATGAGGAACAGAACAAGATTCGAACGACAATTGACGAATACGCGTTGAACGTGCCTTGGTGGCTCGTCAACAGACAGCGCGACCTACAGTCCAATGAGGATGCACACATCATCGGAACCGAGGTCAAATTGACCCGAAAAGACGATGTTGCACGCTTGGCTGCAATCAAGACCTATCGCGGAATGCGCCACCGCAGCGGCCACAAGGTCCGCGGACAGCGCCTGCGCAGTAACGGTCGCAGCGGCACCACACTCGGTGTGGAGAGGAAGAAGTGAGGTGATTAGATGGGCCATCCTAAGTTTGCAAGACCAAAGACACAGACACCCGCGCACCCGTGGAAGGCTGCTCGGATTGAGGAAGAGCATGCTCTGAAAGAGCAGTTCGGCCTCAAGCGAGTCGGTGGTATGCGTGAGATTTGGCGAGAGAAGTCCGCTCTTCGCCGCCACCGAAACCAAGCGATGAAGCTCATCGGGCGAGTCGACTCCTCTGAGGGTCACTTCGCTCGCGAGAAGACTGACCTCGTGACTGCTATGATCCGCAAGGGTCTACTCGCGGAAGGATCTAGCATCGACGATGTTCTACAGATTACAGTCGAGCACATGCTCTCCCGTCGTCTTCAGTCGGTTGTTTACTACCGTGGCCTCGCACCATCCATGCGTGCTGCTCGAAACATGATCGTTCACGGTCATATCTCGATTGGTGAACAGCGCATGACCGTTCCTGGCTACAAGATTCTGCGCGATGAGGAAGATAACCTCCAGTACAGCGCGAATTCACCTTATCTCAACGATAACCACCCATTCCGCGTCGAGATGGAGCAACTCCGCATGACGCGTCAGAGTGATGAGGAGGAAATTGAGCAGGTCGGAGGCGTACGCGCCACGACCGATAACGACGAGTTCGTCCAGCAAATCAAGGTCGAGGCGGAGAAAGCTCCGACCGTCGAGGATACGATTCCAGAAGGAGGCGATGAGTGATGGGTCACAAGGCGATTCTACACATTTTCAGCACTTACAACAATGTGCTGATCACCGCTACCGATCTCACCGGAGCCGAGACTCTGGCGAAGGTCTCCGGTGGACAGGTCACCAAGAAGGGCAGCGATGCCGGCGGCCAATTCGCAGCGAGCCGAGCCGCCGAGCGCATCGCTGAGATGCTCTCAGAGAAAGAATTCGACCAAGTCATCGTGAAGTATCGCGGTGCCGGTGGAAACCGCTCCCACAGTGCTCCAGGCGCCACCGCGGCAATCCGTGCTCTGACTCGTGCAGGCGTACAGATTACTCGTATCGAGGACGTCACTCCCATCCCTACTGATGGGACCAAGAAGAAGGGCGGACGAAGAGGCCGTAGAGTCTGAGGTGATTTGAAATGGTAAAGATGGAAGTAATCGAAGAAGGGCCAGAGAATATCAAAATCCTGCTCAAGGAGAGCGACCGCGCTTATGCAAATGCTCTGCGTCGCACTCTCATGTCAGACACCTCCAAGATGGCCATCGAAGTCGTCCGATTTCAGATGGGATCTTTCGACCTCTGCCTATCGTGCAGCCACCTGAATCCCGCAGCCGCAGCTCGTGAATCCTCGGGTGGATCTGGCTGTAATCAGTGTGAGAAAAAGTTGGAGAAGGAAGGAGTTGACTTCACCGTTTGGGAGACCAACGGCGCTCTGCCCGACGAAATGATTGCTCAGCGCCTCGCAATGGTGCCAATCCCAACCAACCACGAACAATTCCACTATCAGGAAACCTGCCCTAACTGCAAGGACCTCATTCCCGAAGACCGTGGTTGCCCTGCCTGCAATATGATCTACACTTGCAAGGCATTCGGTAGCCCTGAGGGAACTACCGTCACCGCTGGCGACATGATCTATCTCGGTGACGAAAGCCTTGAGATTCCTGAGCACTACCGTTCGATTCCGATTACCAAGCTGTACAAGGGACAAATGCTCGAGTTCTACGCCACCGCAGTGATGGGGCGCGGCAGTCAGCATGCGAAGTGGTCACCAGTCTGCGGTGTCAGCTTCATTCCACGCAAGATTGGCGTTCTCAACAACAAGAGCAAGGCCAAGATTCTGTGGGGACTCAATCTCACGATTACGGCCAAGGATTTCGACAAGGAAGGACGACTCGAAGATGTTGCCAAGGTTGAGACCCTCATCAAGGAACTCTACCATGTTGGCGATGGAACCGAGAAGAAAGGCGATTTCAAGGAAGCTATCACCATCGAAGAAGTTCCTGGAGAGTACATCTTCAGCTTCGAGACAGATGGCTCGATGGATCCACAGACAGCGCTGAAGATGGCTTCTGCTTCTCTCTCAGCGACTTTCAGTTCACTCGGCGAGGACCTCGCTGCGGCACTCTGAAGCCGACGCAGGCTTCTTGCATCACCTCGGAGATGAGGTTGCATGGCAACGGTGCTCGGCCGAGGGACCTGCGGCGGCCACGTGACGCTACTATTCACAGTCGATGACCTCGATGATGACCCGATTAGGCAGGGCAGCCTAGGTGCTGGCTTGTGTTTGGTCGATGGCTCCGAGGCTGTTGCTCGTGGTGAAACGGGAGACTATTCATTACGCGTGAGATTTCTCGATGGCGACGGCGATACGCGAATGTTTCAGCAGGTCCTTGACCTACTGAAGGACGAAATCATCGAATTTGGTGAGA
>CAXGBP010000002.1:0-19547 GCA_964007685.1 uncultured Candidatus Poseidoniales archaeon
AACCAATAGTATGACCAGCGGTGCATCCGCCTCACAATGGCGGATTGTCAATCCTGCCAGCCTCGCAGAGAATACTGACCGTAACGCGGCCTACGGGCAGTGGAATTATCGTATCCTCGATGAGAACGGCTCAGCCCTGCCTACGGTGTCGCTAGGGCCTGGAGATTATACTGAAATCTTCGTCGTTGTCACTCTAACCAATCAAGTCGTCGTCGGCAATCACACAGTATATCTCAGAATAATTGAGGAGACCTCAGATTCCAATCCACGTTACTTCGATCTCCCAATGGTCTTCGAAGTCGATGCAGACGAACCTGACCTTGAAATTGTCCAAGTCACCTCGAATAGGAAACTCGCTCCAGGTGAGGATTACGACTTCCAACTCAAGGTCCGCAACAAAGGCAACAGCCCTCTAATCGTCCTCCTTGATGCCGAGGCCGTCGGAGCTACTGGGTGGACGGTCGATATCGGTGGTCCAACTGGCTCTCGACTTATCGAACTCGACGCCTTCGAAGAAGTCACTTTCCACCTCGAGGTCTCGGTTCCAGCCTCGGCCAATAACGGCGATCAAGTAGTCGTTACTGTGACTGCAGAGCCGCACGATACTGATCAGAGTTGGCCAGAGGATTTCACCGCTGAGGAGAAGGTCACATTGGTCGTCGGAATTGATGCCATCTTCGATCGTCTGCTGAATGAAATTACCAACCCTCGTGCTTCGACTCTCATCGTCATGGTAGTTGCCATACTGCTAGTCTTCGGAGGAATCCAGAGCAGGATGAACCGTAGGAAATGGGCAGCCCACATAGCGCTTCTTGAAGCGATGAACGATGAGGATGAAGAGAATGAGGAAGAGGATATGGGTGAAGATATCCCTGCTCCTGTGACTGAGGAAGAAGAGCCAGATGAGATGGTTTACGATGATGATGACATCGAACTCATCTGAGTCTCCACTTGAGCAACGTCCGAACGGCGCTCCATTCCGCTTAAGACCCGTATGAACCGCCGTAGGCGGTAGGGAGTGTGCATCTTGTACGTCGATGAGAGGGGGAATTATGCTCGAATCGCTCGACGCAAGGAGCGTTCAGCTCTTCTCTTCAGTCTCTTGATGTTGTTAACATCGTACTCTGCAATCGAATTTGCATCTTGGGAAGTGATGGGTTCGACAGATAATGATGGCGATGGATTGCCATACGGTCTGGAGTATTACATCGGCACCCAGCCGCAGGATTGGGATTCGGATAACGATGGACTTCCAGATGGCTGGGAGTGGCAATACGGACTTGACCCTCTATCTGCGACTGGAATCAATGGCTCGACTGGCGATCCGGACGGAGACTCTCTGACTAATCTGAATGAATACCAATACGGAATTCCTTCGAATTGGGATTCTGCCTCAACTCCGAACGAATTGGATAACGGCGTCTGGTGGAATGGGACGGTTCCCGTCAGCAATTGGGATGAGGAGAGCGCTATGCAACTCATTCAGGGATTGAATTCCGATGGGGCTGACGAGGATCCTGTCGGTAATCTTTGTTTCAATAACTTCGACGATGACCATGATGGATTGGTTGACAATTGGGACGGTGACTTCGATGGAGATGCCGATTGCGCTACCGATGATGATGATGGCGATAATTCAACCGACGAGGATCCTAACGGATGGGATACCGATGGAGATGGAATGCCAGACGGTTGGGAGGTTGCCAACAACCTCGATCCAACATCGAATTCCGGAGATGATGGAACTACTGGAGATCCTGACGGTGACGGATTGATGAACCTATACGAATATGTCAATCCAGCATGGAGCACTCGCAATGGCTCGGTTCAACCGCCTCGTCAATATTGGAGACCCGGTCCGGACAATAGGACGAGCACTGAATCTCCTTGTAATCCAGTCCAGAATATAGGGCCTGGTGGATGTCAGCTATTCACCGCCGAGGTCGACGGTGTGACTTACACTGATCCTAACAATAACGACACCGACGGAGATGGTCTGAACGATTCATACGAGGCTTTGGTGCTACTGACCGATCCTACGCATATCGATACCGACGGAGATGGAATCCCAGACGGTGTCGAAGTCAACGGTTCCTATGGTAATCCACCGCAGGCTTCCGACCCGCGAAACAACAATACTGACGGTGATCAATTCGACGACGGTGAGGAGGATACGAACTTCAA
Organism: uncultured Candidatus Poseidoniales archaeon; assembly: GCA_964007685.1. Classification (GTDB taxonomy): domain Archaea; phylum Thermoplasmatota; class Poseidoniia; order Poseidoniales; family Thalassarchaeaceae; genus MGIIb-O1. The sequence continues at coordinate 2,185 of CAXGBP010000002.1, forward strand.
TGGCGTCGTTGATTTCAATGAAACTGATCCGACGCGAATCGAGGACGCTGGCGACCTTGATGATGACGGAATACAAAATTGGGAAGAAAATGCGACGTGTACTCAGTGGAATAATTCCGATACCGATGGTGGAGGTGTCGACGACGGCATCGAATTGACTCCAGCCCATGGGACAGACCCGTGTAAATCGACTTACGAATTATACCTCGATATCGTAGTCTGGGATCCATCCGATAACTCCTTGACGGTCAATAATACCACGAAATTGGACCCCACACCACTCGACTGGAGGCAGAACGGAGAACCGATGGCTTGGTTCGAATCACCTAATGGTAGCAGAATGCCGTTTTCCTATTTTTCAATCCTTGGTAATACGATCCAAGGTGTGGACAATGACATGCCGTCAGGGGCGATATTCATCGTTGTCTTGAATGGCTCATGGTGCTGGGACCCAGCTCTTGGAACAGCCAATGAAGCCCACTGTGACGACGATTACAAAGATAGCGACGGAGATGGCTTGGCTGATTGGGAAGAAGCCCTCGGGTCTTGGGGATTCATCTCCTTAACGAACATGACAGACTCTGATGGAGATAGTGTCAGCGACCTCGATGAGGTAATCAACGGAACTGACCCTATGGAACCATGCAACAATCTCGCTGATTTCGATGGCGATGGTCTGAACAATTGGTTCGAGAATAGTACCGGTTGTCCATTGATGTTCGGCATCGGTGGCGGTAATTTGACACAGGACAACTACACCACCCTGTGGAATAACACTGACACAGATAATGGTGGAGTAACTGACTTTCAGGAATATTTCGATGGTACGAATCCACAGAACAATCCAGATGACGACATGAATCCGTTGGATACTGATGGAGATGGAATCCCAGACACCATTGAGCAGGAGATTGGAACCGATTGGCGTGATCCTGACACCGATGGTGGTGGAATTCCGGATGGGGACGAATGTCCTCCAGCATTCTGGGATGATGACTGTGTTGATGCACAAATGAATCCATGGGATCCGTCGGATGATATTCAGGCGAATATGATGTACTTCTTCGCAGAGAACACCTCTGTTGGCATTGATTACAACATCACGCATTACTGGCGTTGGCACACCTATGATGCGTACACAGGAGTTTCTTGGGGTGTCAACACGAGCCTCGTTGGTTACACACCGATGTACCCTAGTTGGTCAACATTGCAGGGGGTCGCTCACCAGGATTTCTGGGATGACTCGGCTCTCTACGGCTGGGAACTAGAATACCGCGGTAACGGAATTCTCTATCCTGGTGACGAACTCATCGCTCCTTACAATGCGGTCAATTACACAGATTGGATCGATGTTGAAGCGGGAATGAATTTCTCTAATTACACGCGTGATGTCCTCATCGATTCTTCGGTTGTAACTAATCTCTATGTCACTGCAACTCAGGTGACGATGACCGATGCAATCAGGGACAACACCACCGGATTCCAGAATAGTTCCTACGCTAAGGATCTCGGAAAGATTGAGTCGTCGGATAATATCTCTCGCATCGCTTGGGAAGTGGTAAATGAGACTGGATGGACTTCAGCTTGGGACCAAGTGGTGGCGATCCAGCAATTCCTCATCAATGGGAATAACACAACGACGTTCTTACGGAATCACGCTGGTTCGAATAGAAGTGACTCAGCACCTACACAAATACTGACAGACACAACCTTGTGGATTCTGGAGGAGGCGCGGGAGGGAGATTGTGACGAGTACGCGACCGTATTCGCTGCTTTGCTCAGGGCACTTGACCTGCCGACTAGAAAGGTCACGGGATTCTCTGGAGGAACTTGGGTAGACAATGGATTCGAAGTCTATGGTTACGATTTCTCATGGTGGGTCGAAGTCCATCTCCAAACCAACGCTAATCAAGGCGAACTCGACCTCGGATGGATTCCATTCGAAGCTTGTCCTGCGATGTCTGTTGTCGAGGTCGTCAACGAGACTTGGTCGCCAGATACCTATGAGAGAGATTACTCCTCAGGAAACATAACTCTGAATGGTACTCTTCAATTCTCAAGCAATACTAGCGTTATTGAAGGAATAACACTCGATCTCTACCTTGTCCCTTCAAATGACACAGCGAAGGTTCCAGGCGGTGCCGCGACTGCAAATCACCTAATCGGCACCGCGACGACGAATGCAAGCGGCTTCTTCTCATTCGATGGAGCCCCCTCAGAGATGATTCAACCTGGATATGGATCTCTGGTCCTTCTAACTCATACACAGGGTTACGTAGGCATACAGGGTATCTCATTCCCGTGGATGATTAACGTCACCGATGATGTCAATCTCTCAATTACTAGTCCCACACCAACATCTGAACCGATGCTCGGCGCCGGAGTGAATACCACCGTTACCGGCTTGCTCGAATGGTTCAATGCACCACAGACAGATCCTGCACTCCTCGATACTCTCCAAGTTCTCCTCAACTACACGACGGTCGAGGAGGGACCTGTGAATCTAATCGCTGATGTCGGTTCAGGGGGATATTACGAATTCAATGTTCCAATTTCTGAGAGCGAACCACTCGGATTAATCAATGCGAGTCTCGCATTCCTTGGCTGGCATCAAGAGGACAAGAACAATCTCACAAGCCCTGAGTATCATCTACGTCCAACAACGACTTCCTTCAATTTCAACATCACACCATCCCCGAATCTCACCGTTTCCCTCGAGGGAATTGATTCCAATATCAGCATCCTCGACATCAACGAACTCGTCTTCATCAATGGAACGGCAGTCAGTCGAGGACCTGTACCTGAGTCGCTTAATGGCACACTGACCTTCCAGATTCGCAGGACAGGAACCAATGGGCCCTACACCACTCTAGCGACTTGGTCTCTGAATGAGAGTAATTGGACTTCGACGCTAGGTCAATTCGCGTTATCTTGGGAATTCAACGAATCTTCAGTTCCAATACCATCAGGAGAGATTGAAGTAAAATTCACTTATGCCGCAGATGGTCTATTCGCCGCAGATGAGGCGAATTTCCCTACGACTTATGGAATCCGATCTTATGTTGAATTTGATTACATCCTGAATCCAACCACTCGCGGGCATCAGGCTGCAATTGATGTGCAATTATCCGATCACACCGGCTCTTCTGTAGCCGATTTCCCTGGTTCGTATACAGTTGATTTCAATGGCACGCAAGAGTGGAACACTACGGATCCTTCATCGGGCCGATTCACTGTGGTTTGGATGCCACAATGGGATATGATTGCAGGAGATTACACCTGGGAGATGAATTTCACAGGCTCGACTTGGCTCCGGCCTGCAACAGTGCAAGATCAGATTCGTATTCAAGGCCGGTCGAATGTCACTGTCACGCTCGGCTCGGATTGGACTCCGAGAGGAACTACAAACTGGGTCTCTGGTATCGCTCAAGATGTAATTCATCAGACCGCTGTAATCGGTAACAACTCATCTATTGTGATTCAACTTGAGGAGCCATCCGATCTGCCACCCGGCCCTGATGGAAGCCCTGCTCCTCCAATTATCCACAGATTGGCTGATGGATGGATCAATGAGACGACGGGCGAATACAACTACACGTTCACCGTACCCGCAGATCTTCCTTCGTCCGTCTACATGTTGCGATTCGTTCTCAACTTCGCGAACGGAGCAACATCTCCTGGACCATACTTCACTGTCAGCGACCCCGTTCGCGTCCCACTTGGAGTACAGAGCGAGTTTGTCGTCGAGGCAGAACCCACCTCAGTTATCGTCGTCGCGGGAACAACACTGATTCTCAACGCTACCGTGACCGACAAGGCGGATGGGTCCTTAGTTTCGGATGCCAATGTTGACCTTTGGTTCGACTGGGGTGGTGCGAATCAGACATTCATCAGCAGCACGGTGACCGATGTCGATGGAGTTGCTAGATTTAGGCCGACTCTGCTCGCCAATACCGCTCCTGGCTTCTACGATTTGAGGGTTCATGCCCCAGATGACCTGACTGACAATCTGACCGTCGCAAACGCAGGTCGTTGGGTCGGAAATGAGACCTTCGTTAATCTCACAGTTCAAGTCGACAGCTCGGTTGCAATCGATTCGATTCCGGCAGAGGTTACGGCCGGACAAGCATTCACAATATCCGGTCACGTTCTCGATGGATTTGACAATAATCGATCCGTCGAGGGGCCGATGGCAATCGAGGTATTCTTCCTCGACGATACGAGCGAGACGCTGGTTGCAAGCCACACGACGTCCAATAACGGTTCATTCACCGTCTCCGTTCCAACCGACCCACGTGGCGATGGAGTCTCCAGCGGTACCAAGACGGTTGTTGTCAGCGTGCTCGATGGCACAACTCCGTTTTACCTGACAGGCACAGGAAACGCCTCCATCCTCGTGCGCGGTGTGACGCGCTTCATGGATAGAACACCGATTATCCAAACCATCGCCGATAGGGGTTCTTCTGTGAATTTCGGGGCACGTCTCACCGAGTATTCGGATAACGACCAACGATTGGGTGGAATGACAGTCGCGGCTAAATTCCATGACACGTGGATAGGGGAGGCCGTTACTGGTGGAGATGGAATGGCAAATTTCTCCTTCGACGTTCCTCATGATCATCCATTGGGTCAAATCGGTATTACCTTGATGTTCAATGGGTCGTCGACATTGCATTCGACGACCACTGTGATGAATCAGATCATCGTGCGTTCACCGACCGTCCTCAACGTCTCTGAGGTGACTGATAATCCGGTGGCGGGGGAGTCGTTCAATGTCAGTGGAACTCTGCAGTCGAGCAACGGCACAGGCATCATGGACAGATCAGGTTCCTCAATCGCAGCCTTCCTGACTTTCGAGATAGATGGCTCTGACTCTGGCTTCCAAGTCGTTGGCGGAGCAGTAAATCCAAATGGAACTTGGGACGCAATTGTGACTCTTGGTCTCTCATTCCCACGAGGAACCCACAACCTGACTGCGAGTTATACTCCATCGGTCAACTACTACGGTTCCAGTAGTGGAACAGGCTTGTTCGACAGCCGTGGTTATTCTCTTATTACAATCATTGATCCAGCCGATCTAGATCCCGATCGCCGAGTCATTCGCGGCGATGACGTTAGCGTCAACATCTCGCTAATCGATAACGCTGGTCAGCTCGTTGGTAACGTGAATGTCGATATTCTCGTTGATGGCATCCACCTGCAGACGATACCGACCGATGCTGATGGACGCGCGACACTAATGATACCTGTCGATTCACTCAGAATCCAAGGACCGATGCTGATTACGGTTGAATTCGCTGGTATCAACGGTACGACAGGACTCGAAGGAGATTTGACCTGGACCCGAGTAATAGTTCTGGCACCAACCGTGCTGGAGATCACAGAGATGTCCGGTTCGATGATTGCAGGAGAGAGCATCACATTCACCGGAACTCTGCTCGATGAGCACGGTCAAACTCTCACCGACAGCGGCCTAGTTGCTGGAGGCATCATCCACATCTGGATAGACGGTGTCGATGTTGGTTCGACATTCACAACTCGATCGAACGCATCAGATGGGATGTGGTCGGTCACCTACAATCTCCCACTGGATTCTGACTACGGCGCTCACACCGTGACCGCAAAATTCCTTGGAGGCTTCACTTGGGTAGACCCGATGGGTCAAGGTGATTCGCTAAATCCTGAGTATTACCTCCCGTCGAGCACAACTCAGGTATTCAACGTCACTCAGACTTCGCAGGTAGTCCTGACCACGCCACCAGGGGAGGTGGATCGGAATGAACTACTTTTGATAGAGGGAATGCTTACCGATGGAGCTGGACGAACTTTGGGCGATAGGTATCTTGAGGTGACGATGAACAACCAATTCCTCACTGGATTACAGGTTACAGAGAATGGTACTTTCAGCATCTACGTGCCTATACCTCCTGATATGGAACTCGGGCCTCGTCTGGTCAAGATCACATTCGCTGGAGAAGAGTTCATCCTCGCATCGAATTCGACGACCGTATTCACCGTCTTCGGTCCGACAATAGTCGCCTTGGAGCCTCCAGTAGCCCATGCAGTCGGCGATGAATTGAGGCTGCGAGGAACTGTTCGAGACAACCTTCCTCAAGGTTGGCTTGCGAACCATTCAATCGAGATATTCATCGATGGAACTCTGATTGGAATAACAACCACCGATGAGAATGGTGATTGGGCTTACAATTGGGTAATCTCTGACTTCCTCGAAGTTGGCTTCCACACAATCACCGCCTCTGCACCTGCACAAGGTTACCACCGTACGGGAAGCGTCGACGGGAATCTGACCATTGCTTACCATACGGGAATGAATCTTCAGGTTGACGATGTCTCTGTGACACGCGGTGAGAAATGGAATTTCAGCGGTCGACTATTCGATTCTGATACTCCTGGAGCCCCTGGTTTGGTAGGGCGAGAGATTGTGATCACACTCGATGGAGAAGAGATTCACAGGATGACCACTGGTCCCGATGGTAATTTCATGTTCGACCACTCGATTGGATATCTAATCGCTCGCGGTGGTCATGACATTCGATTCACCTTCGAAGGACAGACGTTCTATCTTCCTGTAGAGTACAACATGACTGTATATGCGCGCGCGGATGTGATCATCGAGGTGCTTTGGCAAACCGATATCATCATCCGCTCGAATGACGCCTACAATATCGAAGTTGTCGGGCGAATTGTCGAGGTCGGAGGCGAAGGCAATGTTATCGAAGAGATGGATATTGTTCTGGTCTGGAATGGTGCTGCTGAGAGTTCGACTGTGATGTGGGATGATTCGACTGGGCATTTCGACCTACGCTCACCTGCTCGGTCAACAATGCCGCCAGGCGAGCTATTGCTGTCTCTTGCTGCGCTCGCCGACGCCAATCGCTATCTTAACGCGGCTGAAATCGAACACATTGTGAATATCCGGGTTCCGGTTACATTCACCTTCAACCCTGATGCTCAACACATCAAGGAAGAACAGCGCAGAATCAACGGAACCGTTGCCGTTACAGCGACCGACACAGGTCTTCCCGTTGAGGGAATCTCAATCGTGGCCCGACTGGTCAACAGCAGTATGATCCACTTCCAGAATGTGAAGCTTACAGATGCGAATGGAATCATGGATTACGAATTCGTAATTCATGATCAACCATCATTCTACGAGACATCTCGATGGGGCGAACTCTCACTCATCTTCCAGACGGATTCACAATTAATCAGCCCGGCTGACCGATTTTGGTTAGCAAATGAACACGGTGGGATCCAGATGTCTTACGAAGACCCTGCTCCACTGTTAACCCCCTGGCAAATCATTGCTTTGATTGGTGCTGCGCTCATACTCGGTACCGTGGCCGGACTGGCTCTCTCATTGAGGAAGCGCCGGCAAGTTGCATTGGATGAGTTGGCAGGAATCTTCAGTTATACTGCGGAGCTCCTCGCAGCAGGCGATGAAATCCGCGAAGCCATCTTCAATTGCTATGAGAACCTCTGTAACATTCTGATGCGACACGGATTCCTGCGAAGGGACTTCGAGACAGTCAGGGAGTTCGAGATGGCTATTCGCAAGGCCTTACCGATTAGTGAGCAGGCTCTCGTCGCTCTCGATAGAATCTTCGAGGAAGCAAGATACTCTTCTCACCGGCTAGGCGATGGACACCGACAAAACGCCAAGCATGCTCTGGACATGGTTCTGCAAGAGATCGATGATTTGCAGGAAGTCCCAGAGAGGGATTCCTACGATTTAGCTGAAGCCGCCGCGTGATGTTACGCGATATGCCAAGCCAGAACGAGTTCAATCGAATTTTAAACGAAGGATTTCTCCATCCAACACTGCCGTATCGATGGCCAATGCGGGTGGCAGTGATAGAGTGTGAACCAAGCCACCAAATCGCTCTGGGGCGATAACGCGAACCAATCTTCGCCCATCGCCGATGCTCGTGCTCACCATCAAATCGGTGAGAGTCTCGGTCTCGAGAGTGATATCGAATCCGGCTCGGGCAGATGCGTCATCGAGTTCGTCGAACGAAATATTCGGAGTTTCAAACGAACGAGCCGCCGTCATCGAACTTTCGACGCTCCCAGATGCCATTTCTACGACATTTCCGTGATTGCGTCTTACTGAATCGAGGTGTGGTAAGTCGGCGAGGAAGAGTTGATGCATCGATTCAGCACTCACATCTAATCCATGTTCAGCACCCTCTGATGAGGACATCCTCAAGTTCTCGATTCCCTCGATATCGACTCTTTCCCACATCGCTCTCGTCCCCTCCAACAAACCGTCTCGGATGAATCCATTGACTACTAATCACTCAATCGCAGGGTCTGGGAAGCGCTCGAAGAAGCGTTTGGCCACACGAGCGGTTCGGTCTGAATCTTGTGATTTCATTACCTGTAGGCTTGAAGGGAGGCAGAAGCGATACGGCCTCTCTCTCATCCTCTTCTCGAGGATTACGACCAAGGCTCTATCCTCGGCCTTTCGGATTGGCCGACCAATCGCTTGCAGAACGCGGTTCACCGCTGGTTGATGGCTTGAATAGCGGCGAGCAGCATGCGAGCCGAATCGCTCCTCGCAATAATCGGTCAAGGCCTTCTGACGTGCGCTAGGTGGTGGGACCGGTAGACCGATGCAGATTACGGCGTCGAGGATATTCTCAGGATAATCGACGCCTTCTGCAAGTTTTCCTGAGAGAACTCCGCAAAGTAGAACGCGATCATTCGTACGGCGTTTCCGATACAGATTTTCAACAAAATTTCCAACTTGGCGCTTTGACATTCGAGCCGTTTCTTTCTCGACACGTACACCCCAAGGAACCCATCGATAATCGTCGAGCACGGTGTCGAGCATGGCATAACTCTGCGCGAAGAGAGCGACGTGACCGGGAGTGTTTCGAATCACTTCGATGATATGATCTCGAATATTGTTTGTATTCCCCTCGCCGCGTTCGGTATAGCGAGAGGTTGTATTCTGGGCGATGAGTACTGGTCGGCGCTCAGAGAGGAATGGTGAATCGTATTCCTTGGCTAATACTCCACGTTCCTCAGGAAGCCTCAGGAGGTCTCGATACATCTCAGGGGGAGACAGAGTCCCCGACATCAGAATGGCGCCACGGGAGGCTTTGAACAGGGCTTCTGCGACCACTCCAGGGTCGAGTAGAAAGGATCGTACCCGAGGTTCGTCGAGCAACTTGTCGAAGACGAGAACGAGAGCCGGCGATTCCTCGTACTGCCCACAGGTCGAGATGAAAGCGCCGAGTCGCTCGCAACTTGTCTCCTTCTCATCTTCATCATCCTCATCGAGATCGACGCGAACCGCATACAGTTGAGTGACTAATCGCTTGAGAGTGGCGTGTCTGGCACTGGGTGTTTCATCGAGAGATTCGTTGAGGATTTCTTCCATTTCCTGCAATACCTCCTTTGTCTCGATTCTCATGTCATCATCCTTAGAGCGGGCTAATTGCTTCTCACGAGCAGAGAACCAGCGAGGCATCTCAGATTGTAGACGCTTGAGAGCTCTCTCGGCCCATTCCATCTCATCCAAATCAATTTCTTCATTCCTAGCTGCTGCTCTCTCTATCTCTTTCTCGAGGTGCTCTTGAACCTCGAATCGAGCGTCGCGGAAAGTCTTCGAGATGATACGACGCTCCATCCCATTACGAATCCTATCAGGGAGGTTGTGGGCTTCATCGACGATTAGAATAACATTCTCCAATTCTATTCCCATAGCAGGAAGGGATGCTTCTCTGACACTGTCGATGAAGACGTGATTGTAATCACAGACTAGAATGTCACAATTCTTGGCTGCCTCGCGCGCCGTTGCCCATGGACAGAGGTGAATGCGTCGACTGGCACGAATCATGTCATCAACATGCATCGGCGCGCGCCACATCTGTGAGCGGATATCACCACGTAATTCCTCTCTCATCGAGGAGTCGAGTTCATCTTCGCAATCACATCGACCACTGACCCGGTCGACATTTTGACACATCCCCTCCCGGCCAATCAAATCGACAACTCGCAATAGCGACTCGCCCCCCTCCATCCGCTGATTGATCTGTTTCGCCGTCTCGACAACGATGCGATGCTGAGATTGCCTCCCGGTTAGGAATAGGATTCGGATGTTGCCGGCAGAGGAACGCTGGACCGAGATTGCACTGGCGAGAGCCGCAGCCGTCTTTCCGATACCTGTTGGTGCTGAGGCCATCAGAAACCCTTCGGATAGAAGCGCCTCTAAGCCATCTTCGACCATCTCAGCCTGAGAGTCTCGCACTTCGCCGTGGGCGAAGTATCTCAGCGAAGAATCGGCTGCCTCGGCGGTCATGGAGTCTGTCCTGCGGATAGACCGCCCAAGAAGATTGGCTCAGTCACAGCCCTGATGTTGATGTTACTATCAGAGATTAATCGCGCGCGTGCATCATCTGAGAATGATTGCTTCCGAATCTCTGCTGTCGAGTACAACTTTCAGCGGCGAGTTGAGTCCGATGTGACGCAATGGGCCGATTTCTTCCTTGCTGTCAACACCGTCCAACCACTCGAAATCCAGCATATCATCGGCTGTAATCGTCAGATATCCAATGTTGAATGTGACTATGTTTTGGAAGAAGTGGGTGCCTTGGCTGGGTTCGACGTGGATGTCAGACATAGGCACTTCGATGATTGCTTTCGCTCCCCTAATTTGTTCCCACGAAACCGGCACTCCCAAAGAGGGGTCAGAAGAACCCCAACGCCCAGGTCCTATCAGCAGATATGGCCGTCCTGCTGCTCGCAGTTTTGCGTCGATTGCCTCGATGTGATCTGTGAGGTTGCTTGTTCTCATTCGGTCGAGGCGATTGGGATGAATATAGACGACATCTCTGATATCATCGATTACTCCGTTGCCGAGCGCGTGGCTCGACATACAGATCGCTCGGGCACGGTCGACCTCATTCATGTCGATATCGATGTCAACCGATTCTTCAAGGATTGGACGGACTTGGAGAAGAGCAAAAATTTGTGTATCCGTCTTTTCATCGAGGATGAAGGCGAACTCAATCTCTATTGGTGAATTCAGATATGCTTCGCACCGTGTCAAAACGTGGTGCAAAATCTCTGCTAGTGGCACTCGCTTGTGTTTGAGAATTGGTGCGAAGGTCACGACTCGTGGGCCTCCATCCGCCTTCACCGAGTCGACAATCCTGTCATCAGCCACGATGTAGGTCGAGCCGACCAAGTCGAGTCTCCCATCACTCTCAGCATCCTTCAAACTCAAATTGACGAGGTTTGCAGCCTCATCGGGTGATACCGGCTTCTCAGATGCTCCCATCGGTATAGCCCAGAAACTCGTCTGCGAAGTGTCCAGCATCGATTCAGTGCTATGGAATTGGTGAATCCTTTTCGGTTGTCCTGGGCTAAATCTCAGGCACTTCTCACCTGATGCGACTTGGCGACCGAGGCCGATGCAAACCGCAGCAATTCCACCCTCTGCCTTCAGCGGGGAGACTGGGTAATGATTGCGCGAACGGGCAGCCCCGGAAATATGCGGATAGAATCGCCCATTGACCTCGCGACCGACCAATTCTTGGATGACCACGGCCATACGCTCATCCTCGATATTCGATGGGGTGGCGGCAACGTACGCCTTCGCTCCCTTGTGATATGTTGAGGCATAAACCAGTTTGATTGCCTCTTCCAAGCGAGCCAATCGCACAGCGAGGTCATGGTGATCATTTGCCAGCATGTGAGTGGAGTAGACCCCTGCGAATGGCTGGTGGCTCGCATCCTCGAGCAGGCTTGACGAGCGAATCGCCAGCGGCCTCCTTAAGCGCGAAACAATCGCAGTCAAATCATCGCGAATTTTCTCGTCCAGCTCGCCAGCGAGGAATGCAGCATCGACCTCAGAATCTTCAAACTCCTCGTGTGCGAAGCGTGAAAGATTGTTCTGCTCAATGAATTCCCCGAAGACATCTGTAGAAAGCACAACCGAATTAGGAATGACGAATTTGACCTCGGGGAATTCACCTTCCAACCCGAGGTCAGGCATCCGTGTGAAGAAGAAGGCGAGGCCACGACCTTTGCCGCCAAGACTACCTCTACCAATTCGTTGAAACCCTGTTCCCAAATTCTCAGCATTGTGGTCTCGAATAGTCCTACTTCGAATCTGCAGAACATGCGATTGAATCGAGTCGAGGATGAACTCTCGAATATTTTCTGTGGTTTCGAAGTCAGAGAGTTTGAGTGGGCGAATCCGAGCAGCGAGAGTAAATTCGGTTCGAGTACGAAGCCAATGTGAGAAATGATTCCGTTGGGCATGGTGAACTACGGATTCAATCGGGGCCTCCTTAAGCAGCCTTGTCAGCTCCATCAGAGTCGAAGCTCGGCCGATTTCCTTCCCGTCCGGTAACTTGAATACGAAATCTCCAAAACTCATTTCTTCAAGCATAAATTCAGCAATCCGAGCGTACAATTGAGAATCCTCTTTGTGAACGAATCTAACATCGAGAGCCTCAGCATCTTCCTTCAGTTCAATATTTTTCGATTGAAATAGAATCGGCAGATTCGAATGCCTCGCTCGAGCATATTTGACTAATTTCAAGCCAGCATTATCTCTTCCGTCGACCGTGTCGGGAAACTTTCCGTCGGTGAAAATTCCGATGATATTGCGGTGATATTTGTCGAAGAGTTCCTGCGCGGTTTGGTAATCGCTCGCCAAGAGAATTTTCGCACGAGCGCGCAGTCTCAGAACCCTCTCATGCAGATTTCCTCCTTCACCCATCAAGCGCATCGTCTGGTTAACGAGTTGAGTGTAGAGTAATGGCAGGTAGGCGGAGTAGAATCGTCGACTGTCCTCGACGAGTAGAATCACTTGTACGTCGGCATTTTTGACATCATTAGCGACATTTCTCTCATCTTCGATAAGTTTGCAAATCGAGAGCAGAATGCGACTATCACCGGTCCAAACAAAAATTCGGTCTATACCGTCACCAGCGTGCAAGGTTGCTAATTCTCGTGTATTGTGGCTCAGCATAACTACCGGCAAGTCGGCACGAATGCGTTTTGCTTCACGACCAAATGCATATGCATCCATGACACCAACCCTCGCCATCGTAATGACGAGGTCGAAGTTTCTAGTTCGTAGGAGTTCAAGGGCATCGCGAGCTTGGGGGCTGTGAATCATTCGCGGTGCCTGTGAGAGGTTGAGGTCCGAGTACTCCTGCCGCATGATTTCAGCGAGATAGCCCGATTCTTCGAGCAGGTAATGATCGAACGGGCTGGCGACAAGGAGCACATCTCGGACGCGAAATGGAGTCAACCTCTCGAATCTCGCGAGGTCCGAGATACCCACGCCCATGACTGATGATTCGGCTCTTCCCCATCAAGGTTCAGCCTACTCACTCAGGCTGATATCACCGTATCAGAGTGTCTGAGAGGGGTGTCCCGCCCGAAAAGGGCGGGACGGTGTGTGTGTTGATTTTCAGTTATCTCGCTTTTCGAGATCGTGGTGGCGACTGCGTGGTGAGAGGTCCGCACGTTCAGGACGTGGAGCCTCTGCCGCGCTGTATCCAATCGCGTTGGAAAGGCGCGCACGGCGTTGCAGTGCGCTGAATCCGATGGTTAGGGCCGCCTTGGAGCGGTGTGGTGCGGAGGGGCGACTATGTCGCCCCCCCGCGGAGTTCGAGTGCATCCCATTCTCACCCATGTCTCTCACCTTATTGTCCGGCCGATTCGTCGAAGCGAGCACGAAGCTCGTCGAGCCTCTTGCGCAGCGCCGCATCAACCGTCGCGTCATCAGCCGATGCGCGCGCGATGTGTTCGCGCGCCGCGTATCTCAGAACGACATCAGGCATCTCGCCGTGGATTCGACAGAAGTCTTCCAGGCGAGCGCTGAGGTCCGGACCGAGGTCGACCTCGACGCGGGTGCCGGAGGGAATGGCTGGTGTGGCAAGGTAACGCCTGATGGCTTCACGGATCACATCAGACCGGTTTCGCATACCATCGAACCCAACCCTGCGCTCGAGTTCGAGCAAGTGGTCTTCTGGAATCCTAAGCGATACCATCGGGCTGTGACCTGTCACTCCGCCTTCCTCCTGAGCCTGCAAGTAGGCTGGGGGGTCTTAAATGTAATGCAATTGAAATACAAATGAAATACACAGGACAAGAAAACTTGCCCAAAATTCATTGATTTCCAGATTCCCCATTTTCTCGCCGGCGTAGTTCAGTTGAAGGCGGATGGGCCTCTCGCAGCCGCGCAGGGTTGGTCATGAAGGTCATCAACGACGCGATACACGGGCAATTTTCGCTCGATGGTGTTCGTGCAGAATTACTGAATACACCCGAGATTAACAAATTGAGTCACATCAAGCAATTGGGCTTGGCTCACCTCGTGTTTCCCGGAGCCCACCACACTCGCTTCGAACACTCGCTTGGAGTGTCGCATGTCGGTGGAATGATGTCCGACTCTATTGGATTGGATGAGTCGGAGAAGACTCTCGTTCAAGTTGCAGGGATGCTCCACGACGTCGGACATGGTCCATACTCCCACACCCTTGAACATATTCTACACGAGCGAGGTGGGCTCGATCACATGTCAATCACCGAGGGTATCATCGTTGGAGAGTACGATGTATTACGTGAGGGTGAAGAAGCGAGTGTCACCGAGCGACAACGAATCCCCGACATCCTCGAGCGGCATGGTATCGAACCAGAGGATGTCGCCGCTCTAATCCGCGGCCCTGATGCGCGCGGAACAGAGCGAACTCTACTCTCATGGACAGATGGTAAGGAGGATTTCGTCTCAGAGGATCGGACTCTCGGTAATTTGGTCCATGGTCCGGTCGATTGTGACCAACTCGATTACCTACTTCGCGATTCCCACTTCACTGGTGTGAAGCATGGAATCGTCGACCATCGCCGCCTCATCTCTTGCCTACGCCGTCACGGCGGCGATGTAGCAGTAGAGGAAGGAGGTCTCGCCGCCCTCGAAGGTATGCTGATGGCGCGCGGTTTGATGTACAGCGCAGTCTACTTCCACCGAGTCACGCGCGTCACCGAAGTAATGCTCAGTCGCGCTGTCGAGCGCAGCGCCGACGAATTACCTGACCCGACCGATATGCAGCGCCGAGTCGACGCTGAAATCTGGCAGGCACTTTACGAAGCCGGAGACTACGCTCGAGACATGATGCGCCGGCTGAAATATCGCCAGATGTTCAAAGTCGCTGATAGCCGGCGCCAGGACGAGCTTTCCACAACACAAATTCAACAGCTCGTTGAAATCGCCCAAAATTCAGAGAAGCGTCGCGAGGTTGAGGATGACCTTGCCCACCGAGCAGGACTCCCCTCAGGGTACGTCGCCGTTGATGTGCCGAGTGTCAAACTGCTCCTCTCGGAACCGAGGATGGATGCAGTCGACATCCGCATCATAGGCGACGACAGCAAAACCCGTTGGTTCCGCGACCACACACCAATAGCAGAGGCCCTGCGCAAAAGGCAAGTTAGCCAGGCTGCAGTGTACGTCATGACCCTCCCTGGTCACGAGAAGAACGTGGCTCGACTTGCAGAGCGTCATCTATTCGAATGATTTCAGTAGTCATCATGGCTAAATTTCATCCCCTCAGGGGATGTATCATCGATGTTTATGGAGGGATATCTTTCAAAAGGGGGTCGCGGGTCGCCGAAGCGCCCGGTGCTCATACTGAGAATCGGTTCAACACGTCGGTGAACCATATGGACAAGACGATGAAAGAAGTGTACAACAGCGTAATTGCAAGAGATCCAAACCAGCCTGAGTTCCATCAGGCAGTGGAAGAAGTCCTCGACAGCCTCGGCCCAGTTATCAAGGCCCACCCGGAATATCTCCCGGTAGTCCGTTCGATGGTCGAGGCTGAGCGAATCATTCAATTCCGTGTTCCATGGTATGATGACGAGGGCGAACTTCACGTAAATCGAGGATTCCGCATTCAGATGAATAGTGCAATTGGCCCGTACAAGGGTGGTCTTCGCTTCCACCCCTCAGTCAACCAGTCAATCCTCAAGTTCCTCGCCTTTGAGCAGGTCTTCAAGAACAGTCTGACACAATTGCCGATGGGCGGCGGAAAGGGAGGCTCGGACTTCGACCCTAAGGGCAAGTCAGACGGGGAAGTCATGCGCTTCTGCCAGTCATTCATGCTGGAACTCTGGCGCCACATTGGCGCGAACTGTGATGTTCCGGCCGGTGACATTGGTGTCGGTGGCCGTGAAATTGGTTACTTGTTTGGTATGTACAAGAAATTACAGAACGAATTTACCGGTGTCCTCACTGGAAAGGGCCGCTCATACGGCGGCTCGCTGATTCGACCAGAAGCGACTGGCTACGGTTTGGTCTACTTCGCTCGTGAGATGCTCGGAGCCAAGGGTAAGTCATTCGAGGGAGCGACAGTCTCTATCAGTGGTAGCGGTAACGTCGCCCAGTTTGCCTGTGAGAAGGTCCTCGATCTGGGTGGTATCCCAGTAACGATGTCTGATTCATCGGGCTGGATCAACGACCCTGCCGGCATCGACCGCGAGAAGCTTGCTTGGATTATGGATCTCAAGAATAACCGTCGCGGTCGCATCTCCGAGTATGCATCCCACTTCGACGGCGTTACCTTCACCAAATCTGAACCGGAGCCGGCTCTCAACGGACTTTGGAACGTCAATGTCGACGTCGCTCTGCCTTGTGCTACTCAGAATGAGATCAATGGCGAAGAGGCTCAGATGCTCGTCGACAATGAGGTCATCGCTGTGGCAGAGGGCGCTAACATGCCTTGTACTCCCGAGGCTGTCGAAATCTTCCAAACCAACGGCGTGCTATTCGCTCCAGGGAAGGCGAGCAATGCCGGTGGCGTTGCAACCTCTGGCCTCGAAATGAGCCAGAACTCTCTGCGTCTCTCATGGTCGCGCGAGGAGGTTGACTCACGCCTTGATGCAATCATGGTCAATATCCACAAGGAAGCCTACGAGACTGCTGAGAAGTACGGTATGTCTGGCAATTACGTCGCAGGAGCCAACATCGCTGGATTCCTCAAGATCGCAGAGGCGATGACCGCTCAAGGCCTCATCTGAGTCGTAATTCGAACCGTCTGAAACATGCAGACGTTGATTTGAATCACGGTGATTTCGAATCAGTGCTCTTCGTTAATAGACGAAAGGAATTTTTTCAGTCGATCGGATTTCGGTTCATTGACAATTGAGGAAGGTCCTTCCTCTGCTACCTGTCCATGATCCATGTAGACGATGCGATCTGCTACATCTCTCGCGAAATTGATTTCATGAGTGACGATAACCATCGTCATTCCTTCATCGGCAAGCCCACGAATGGTTTGCAGCACCGATCCAATGAGCTCGGGGTCGAGCGCGCTGGT
>CAXGBP010000003.1:0-18120 GCA_964007685.1 uncultured Candidatus Poseidoniales archaeon
TCTGCTAAGGGGAATGTTCGCAGGTGTTCTGCATCGCTGGGAAAATTCTCAACGGTGTCAAATTCTGGCATACTGCGGAACCGTCCATCTAAATCGAAGACGCGTCCGTGGTAGGGGCATTGCAATCGCTTGGCCTCTGAAGATTCGGTGCAGACAAGCATCCCTCGATGTGTGCAAACATTGGAGATGCAGTTCACCTCACCTTCACTCTGTGTAAGCAGCATCGGTTCTTTCAGAGGATTATCAATAGGTTGAGTCGCAGACAATTGGCTCCGATGCGCAGCAAAGTGCCAGTTTTGTCCGAACGATGAGATGACTGAATCGAAGGTTTTGGTCTCGGTGTAGAATCTGGAGGGGAGTGTCTCAGCCTTGCGAATGTCCGGGTCGATGATGGTCATACAGACTCCTCAGACCCAATCAGAGTTCAACCGTACATCGCAGAACTCTCGCCGCCAGAGCTTTCCTTCTGCATTTGATTCAGTTGGATAGCCATCATCTCGCGGATTTGCTCCTCAATTCGTTGAGCCTCCTCAAGTAGCGGCTCAGGATCCAATTTGATTGCCGGCAGCAAGCCATCGAGCCTCCCAATAATCCGCGCGGCTGCCCGAGCGTCCGGAATCGCGCCGTTAGCCAAGTCATCACCCGACTCAGCAAGAATTGCCATCGCATCGACGCCACGACGTCGGCACTCACCGAGCATCACGCCAGTCATGCCGCCCACAACTCCGTGTTTCAGCATAGGAACCTCCAGTTCGCCGAGTTTTTCATGAGCTGAATCCGTCGAACCGATGCCAAGCATCGACTCGGTCGAATCATCATCATCAAAGATTGAGTGAGTTTGATCAGGGCCATGTGAATACGAGTCAATCATCATCATTTGACTCGCCCCATTCGCCTCGACCCAATCTAGAATAGAATCGGTCAGAGACAAACACAATTCAGAAGCAACCTGAATCTCAGAAGCAATCAGCACAACCTTGTCACATCTATCCATGTGGCATATCGGCTCACCCGCATAGAATCGGAGGGGGGGCAGAGGCTTACCATCCTGAACTAGACAAACCGGAGGCAGTCCTGTGCCTCTGGCGCCACCTACGAAGCTTAGCCCCAAACGGTCGACAAGATAGTGCGCGACGATGCTGCTAACGAATCCAGCAGACGGAAAACAAGTCACTACAAGCGCATCTTCCACGTTCAAACTATCGTCGACCGCAACCACAAGGCCTCCACTCATAGGTGCGGAACAGACCGAGATGCTGTTAATCATTGGCCCCCACAGACAGTCTGTGTCTGAGGCAGAGGCAGAGGATTTGGCAGCGCAAGATACTCCATCCGAGGCAACGCCCGAGGATGGTTTCATCGCCCATCAACTCTCACCATCTTCGTGGAACCGCTACGAGGAATGCCCCCGCAAATACTGGCTCTCACGCCAAGGACTCCCACGCAAGGCAAGTATGCCAGCAGCGATGGGAAATGCAGTTCATAATTCGGTTGAGGATCTCTGCAATCTCGATCTCAACGATCGCGACGACGACGAGTCCGATTGGCTTCCGGCCACCGCCAAGGCCGTCCTCGACCGACACTGGCAGATAGAGAAGGACAACTTCCTCGAAACCCCCCGTCATCCCCGCTGGAAGGAGGAACAGATTACCAAGGCTCACGATGGCTTGATTGGCGCTCTAAACATCCTCTTCAGCAAGTCAAAACTCGATGTTCAAAATCTCTCGGAAGTCACAGTTGGGACTTGGAGAGAGGTTCAATCGATCGTTTTGGCAAACGAGGGGACTCTTGTCTCCGAGTGCGGCCGTATGATGGGTCGACTGGATCTATTAGTTGCTGATTTGGATGAAAATGGCGAATCTCGTGGCTGGATTGTCGCCGACCTGAAAACAGGCCGGCCGCCATCTCCAATGTTGAATGAGAAGGTCAGCAGGCAGTTGCGATTCTATCGTGACCTGCTGAAGCAGAACAACCCGAATCATCCCCCTGTGGTTGCTGAGGGTTGGTATTCGGCCAATCAGACAGTGCATCAGGCCGATGGACCGGATGTGCTTGAGGCAGCGCTTGAGGCGTGGGAGGGAATGAGGCCCTCTGCCACGCCTCTGCCGGCGAATCCTGGCGAGCAGCAATGCGGCTGGTGTGAGTGGAAGGCATGGTGCCCAATTTGGTGGGCTGCTCGCCGAGATGGACTTCTTTCGCCAGGACACATGTTCCGCGATGAGGTGGTTCAGGTGGTACGCTTCGACCGTGAGGCTGGAGCTGCACTTTTCCAGCGCATGCCACCTGTTGGAGAGGAGGGTGAGTTGGCGCCCTCGGACCACAAATTTGGTGCTGTGCTCCGCGATCAAGCACTAACCCAATTATCCGAATTGCTTGACTCTGGTCACGAGGGTGCCATATTCCTCGGCAGCGCACGGATGGATGGCCGCGTGGCTCATCTTGGGGATTGGTGCGAAGTGATTCCTTGGAGCCCAATGAATGAGGGTCACGCGCGCGATTACTCGCGCTGGCTGCGCAGTAATTCTGACACGGTCTTCGATGGAATCGGTGAAGATGGCGAGGCAAGCCAGTCCAAGTAGCGCTTGTCGATTCGTTCCAATTCCTCCAAAGTACGCCCCTTGTGCTTGCCGAAGGCGATGACCACACCGTTTTCTGAGTGGCGCAGTCTACCGTTTGTGCCTTCGACCGGCTCGAGGTCGGCCATTCCAGGTCCGAGCCGGTCGCTGCTTCCACGGTTGCCTGAGAGCATGTCTTGTAATTCGTCGAGTCCACCGCGGAAATCCTTCGGATAACTCTGCATCATCGACCAAAGGAGCAAGAGTGTCGCACCCGCATCAGCATCAGCCGTGTGGGCACGTGTGATGCTGATGTCGTAACGCGCGCAAAGCGTCCCGAGCGCATGTCTCCCTGGAATTCGCAATTTGCGCGCCAGCGTCAGTGTGTCGATGATGGCACGCGGTACAGGCACTTCGAAGCCCGCGCGCATACACTCGAGTTCAAGGAATCTCCAATCGAATCGAGTGACATTGTGACCAACGATTACCGCGCCCGAAATTAATCTGCTCAACTCGGGCAGGTGCTCGGAGAATTCCTTCTCTCCTTTCACATCTGCATCGACAATGCCATGCACACGAGAAGATGCAGCAGGAATTGATCGACGAGGATTAACTAGTGAAGTTTGATTGATGTGAGAACCATCCTCGTCACTTCCAATCAGCGCATATTGAACAATTCTATCGCTGCGCGGATCGAGTCCAGTAGTCTCCAAATCGAAGCCTAGAACGCGGTATCCAGCGAGCATCCCTCCTACCATGGCGGCACGTGCAAGAGGCCCCCCATGAACTTCTGTGGTGGCGGGGTTGAACCCGTCATGCCTATTTGCGCGTCTCATTGCCAATCCTCTGATGAACAGGACCGAGGCGACTGCAAAGCTGCTCTCATTCCTTCTCCTCACCACCGCACTTGCAGGTTGCACCGGGCTCGCCTCGACCACCCCGATTGCAGATATTACCGCGGACCGCACAACGGTAAATGTCGGCGAGACAGTCAATTTTGATGCTCGAGGTTCGAGTACTCCCTCGCCGACGATAATCGACGAATATGTCTGGGATTTCGGTGAAGGTGAGAAGCGCACGACAACTACTGGAATCGCTTTCCACACCTTCGCCGAGGCTGGGAACCGCGACGTCGAAGTCGAAGTCTTCAACGATCAGGGCGAGAGCGACCGTGCCTCGATTGCCATTTTCGTCAATTCCCCCCCAATCGTTGTCCTTGACATGCCTGGATATGTACGAACCAACGAGACCGCCACCATCGATGCCGGCGCCTCCTACGATCCCGAAGGTGGCGGTGTTGAATACATCTGGGACCTTGACCTCGGCTTCGACCGCAACGGCGATGGCGACCCTCGTAACGACGCCGACGCGACTTCATCCTCGGTCGAAGTGATGTACGCTGGCTCGGGTAATCAAGCAGGCATGCTCACTCTCGTCGACGATAACGGCGCGACGACCACTCAGGCCTGGAGTCTGATGGTCGTCAACCGAATGTTCAACGTCGTTTGGGAGGAACAGCACGTTAGCTTCGAATGGAACGGTCACACCGAACAGGGGGAAAGCACAATCCACGAGCACACCCCTGGAGATGGGGCTCGAATAATGCAGGTTAACGCGACGCTGACTTTGGCTCGAGACCTGCTGCCATTCCAATGGCCAGAGGATAATTTCACTCTGCGAGTCAATGTACCGATGACTGGTTGGACGACGAGCACGCAGACCGCTCAGGAGAATGTCACACTCAATGCGACTGCGCGCATCGACCGAGGCGAGATGAATCCGTGGCCTGAGAGTGGTTATACCGTAAGCTCGGATTCATCCGAAAGCCTCGTCGAAATTCTCCTCAACGAAGCGGGAGCGAGGTTTGGTCAAGGGGAATGGGTTTGGACGGTAACGGCAGACGAGTGCGACCCGGATATCCCCGTTGAGGGAGTGGACCCCGACACAGGAAATGACTGGACTCTGACCATTGATTACATCATTCTGATTCCTCGGGTTAGTGAAGTCGGAGTTTGATTTCGCCTCTATGGCTCTGCGTTTTTTTTGATTGACGACGTCTCCGATGGATGCGCAAAGGCCTTTCAACTCGGAGCCTGTGGAATGCTTCGATGGTGCGCTCCATTGAGATCAAGAAGGCCTCTGTGCGAGACCGATTGATCATCGACGTCGACGTTTTCATGAACGAACCGAAAGACTTCGATTTCTCACCACGCGCGAGTATGGAAGGCAACAGTCTGAGCATCACCAACGCCGGCGCTGATGCAGGGGGAAGCATCGATCTTGACGAGGATCAGATGAACGCCGCCGAGCGCGATCGCATGGTCGAGTTGCGCGTCAAATTCTCAGTTGATGGCATGCACGGCGTGCTGACTCACAAGACCAAGAATGTCCAAACTGGCCCTAATGCGAAGAGACTCGCCGAGCCTCGCTGGAAGACAGTCTTGCCATTGACTCTCTAGTTCCGCTGACACCGTCGGGATTAAACCGAAGTCACAGGTCGAGCGGCTCGCTGGACCCATAGTGTAGCCTGGATATCACTGGGGCTTGCGGAGCCTCAAACCCGTGTTCGAATCGCGGTGGGTCCGCCAAATTCTCATCGTTGCGTTCAAGCAGAAGTGCCCCGACGCGAGGGCATGGCATTCACTTCGAGTCGGCGTGTTGACTTCCCTATGGTCGATATTGCGAAGATCGTTTACTACCCTCAATTCTGGGATTTGGCGCACCGGTTTTACGAGGAGTCATGGGAATTTTCGTGCGGGATGCACTACAACCAGGTGCTGAGCGAGCATCAAATCGGCTTTCCATTAGTCCATTCGGAGGCCGATTTTCTCCACCCATTGGCCTATGGCGACACAGTCGAGTGCACGATTACTGTGCCTCGTGTGGGTAACACTTCGATTAGTTGGAGATACGAGTTCCACAATCAGGATGGGACGCTTTGTTGGACCGCTGACCAGGTGACCGTTTGTGTAGATATGAGTGATGTCAAACGGAAGATTCCGGTGCCGGATTGGATGCGAGAAGGGCTTGTGAAGATGGCGCCTAAGTGAGGCACAGTAACCCATTCACTTCAATTCAAGACAGCGATCTCAGGGTTGCGGCCATTTCTTTTTCAGGGCTGTGCGCAGGCTGTCGTCCATCTTCGCATCCCACCAATTTGCTTCTCGCCAGATTGCGTATCTACCGCGGATACCACGCAGGTCCGCGCGGTCGAGGCGACATCGTTGGAAGTTTGAGAGATTCATGCGCGCCTTGACAAAACTCGCATCGCGCATGTCCGCGTCATCGAAGGATGCCTTCATCAAATTGGTGCGCTTGAATGAGGCGCGGCGCAAATCCGCCCCTGACAGGTCAGCGCCCTCAAGGTCAGCCCCATCGAATACAGCTCGTCGTAGGTTAGCGCCAGAAAGATCGATTCCGCGCAGGTCTGCGCCGACGTGAGAAGAGAATGACCAGTCCTTCGGCTCCTCAGAATCATCCTCGGATTCGACCTTTGTTCCGGCCGTTGCACCTTCGTCACTCACGAGGATAGCCTCTCAAGATGGTCGCGGCCTGCGTCGGTGACGACGACGAATCGATTCTTCTCCTTGCCTGCGGGGTATGCAAGTAATGCTGGGCGACCCCGCGACGATGAATCATCGAGCATTCGGTTGATGTAGAGCGAGAGGTTCCACTTTTCGAGTTCAGCATCGGTCCAGCGACCAGAATCTCCGATTAGTCTCTTGACGGCTCGAGGAGGTGTGTCATCTTCTTTTTCGACTGAGCGCAGATAGTGAATAGCAGCGAGAATCACGTCTCCGGTTCGGTAGACATTGCAATTCTCAAGCAAACTCCTGAATGCCGAGCCGCGCTCAGGAATTCCCTTTTCATTAATCGATTGCCGAGCTGCTTCTATCGCATCTTGGCGCGCGGCTCGAATCTTTGAGAGAGCAGAAGCCCAAGTGTCCTGTTCCTTCAATTTCAGCCAAGAATCGTTGACTTCGCGGGCTGATCCTGTCAAATCGACCTCGGTTGAACCGACCCGAATCCAGATTCTCCCGATGTTTCCGTTATCCTCTTCAGACATGCTAACGATACGAGGACAAGCCACCTTCTGATAAAATCGACTCGTGATTCGTATCATTACATTAGGCGCGCGAGGTAAAGCCACTATGAATCTCGGGCGACCGTTTGATTCAAGACACAGCGGTGACGACCAGCATTCAATGGTCGAACACGGCAGCTCAGGTTATCCCCTGGTCTTGCACTCCGCAGCGGACCCCACTAGACTCGGCGGTACCGCCATCTGTGGGTTCTCTACAGTCGGTTCAGTAGGGGTAATCGCGATGTCACATATCATCCAGACGATGGGCCTCCGCCCGATGGGAACCGTGCTCCACCCAGAGTTTCCTGCCATCGCCCTCATCCACGATTCGGTTCCCAAGCACCCCGTTCGCGTCTACCAAGGCGATGGAATGGGTGTTTTCATTGCTGAAATTCAATTTCCACCGCAGAATGATGTGCACTTCGGAGAGACGGTTCTGGAGTGGTTCACCAAAGGTGGATTCGACCGTTTGATTGTCATCGACGGGGTCGTTAGCAATGATTTGGGAATCAAGGAGGAGAGCGACCTCTGGGGAGTCTCTTCGACTGCGATTGGTCGTGATGCGCTTGACGATTCCGGGATTCGGCGGATTCAGCAAGGAATCGTCTCAGGAATTTCTGGTTATCTGATTGCAGAAGGTGAGCGGCGTGGGCTCGATGTCACCGCTCTTCTTGCTGAGTGCAATCCGATGTATCCAGATGCGCGTGCCGCTCTTCTCGCCATCGAAGGTGTAACGGATTTGCTCGACATGGAGATTCCAGTTCAAGGTCTGCTTGAGGATGCACGAGCCATCGAGGAACGTGTGCGTGAAGCCTTCGAACGGGCGCAGGCGAATGCTCTGCCAGCACCCGGCGAAGATCGTGACGACGATGAAGTCAGAATGGTGTACTGAGCCGTTGATTTGGCTAGATATTGCCTACTCAGTAGAATGGATTTGTTCCGGCGGCGTGGTCGGTAGAATCGATTACCTCTGAGATTTCAGGAACCTTCTCCTTGATCATCACTTCAACACCTTGCTTGAGGGTGACATCGGCCATGCCGCAACCTTGACAGCCGCCTCCGAAGGCAATGATTGCCTTGTTTTCGTCGACGCCGACGAGTTCGACAACGCCGCCGTGGCTTGCTACGGCGGGATTGACTTCGTTGTTGATAATCTCGGCGACCTTCTTTGAGAGTTCGTCGACCCAGAGTGGATTTGGATTGTCGAAGGCGAAGCCGCCGCCCATCAGCGTCTCCTTGAAATCGAGAGTTGAACCATCGAGATATTGCACGCTGCGGGCGGCAACACGAACTTTCATGCCTTCGACTTCAACGATGAGGTCATCGGCTGAACCTCCATCGGCTGTGACGAATTGCAAGTCGTATTGGAATCCTTTTGGCCCCCTTCCGATGATTTCTACACGCAGCGAGAGTTCCTCATCATCCGCCTGCTCAGCAAATGAATCGAGCATTTCGCGCGCCTTCGGGGTAATCGATAGCATGGCTCTCATCCCCCTTCACAAGCCCCCCTCTCTTCAATCTGTTCTCGCTCGGGCCCCTGAGACTCTCGTAGTCTCTGTCTTCGGTAAACCCATTACCAATAGCAGACTAGACTAGGCAATGGCGCCCGAGGAAGTCACCGACCGCCTCGGAAGACCTCTGCGTGATTTACGAATCTCGGTCACCGATCGCTGTAACTTTCGTTGCCCCTACTGCATGCCGCGCGAGCGCTTTGGTGAGGATCACACATTTCTCCCGCGCCGCGCCTTCCTGACCTTTGATGAAATCGAAAAAGTCGTTCAGGCCAGCCTCCCTCTCGGCCTTGAAAAGGTCCGCTTAACTGGCGGTGAACCACTTCTTCGTCCCGATCTCCCAGATCTCGTATCTCGCCTTTCGAACCTCGGCGTCGACCTAGCGCTCACAACCAACGGCTCTCTGCTCCGTCGCAACGCGCCAGCACTCGCAGCAGCAGGTCTCTCGAGGGTCACTGTAAGTCTGGATGCCCTCGACGAAAACGTTCACCGAGCGATGTGTGATGCCGACGTGCGCGTCGCAGACGTCCTCGATGGAATAGACGCGGCACTGGAGGCAGGGTTGTCACCAGTGAAGGTGAATTGCGTCATCAGGAGAGGAGTCAATGAAGAGCAGGCAGCCAAACTCGTCCACCACTTCCGCGGCACTGAGGTCATCGTCCGCTTTATCGAATTCATGGATGTGGGGAGGACAAATGGCTGGACTTTGGGAGAGGTTGTGCCGAGTAAGGACCTTCTGAAACATCTGCAGAAAGAATTCGATT
The DNA here is from genome assembly GCA_964007685.1 of uncultured Candidatus Poseidoniales archaeon. GTDB lineage: Archaea > Thermoplasmatota > Poseidoniia > Poseidoniales > Thalassarchaeaceae > MGIIb-O1. The sequence goes on from CAXGBP010000003.1 coordinate 8,915, forward strand.
TGGTCCCGCTCGAGGCCGAGAACGCCTCCGATGTTGCTGTGCGCTGGGGTCATTCGGATGGGTCTGGCGAAATCGGCCTGATTTCTTCTGTAAGCGCGCCTTTCTGTGGCGATTGCGTGCGCGCGAGGATTTCTGCTGATGGAAGGCTATTCACTTGCTTATTCGCTTCTGGAGGCCATGATCTTCGAGCTTTGATTCACAACGGCGCAAACGGAGAAAATCTCACTGCGGCTATCGCTGCAATCTGGACGCGTCGCGCTGATCGCTACTCTGAATTGCGTTCTGAGGAGACTTCTGCGCTTCCGCGAATCGAGATGTCATACATCGGCGGTTAGACCTATCTTCTCCATACGGCTCTGAACCGAGAGACATCCGGTTCATCGTCGGGCAAAGAGCACACATCGAGTCCTTGCATTGGGAGATTCTCACCGATGGATTCGATGAACGACCTTGACAGAGGCCAAGGAGGTCCTTCCACGGGCCCACTATCAGTCTTGAACCTGCCAATGCAGACCAGATGCCCGCCATTTCTGACCAAAGGAGCGAGTTTAGGAGAGGCTTGCAAGCGAATGGATTCGGGCATCGCCTGTAGGATGTGGACTTCTAGTACTAAGTCGAATGAAGAATTCCATTCCTCGGGCAAATCCAGCAAATTTGCAGTTAACCACTCAACCTTAGATTCACTAAACAATTCCTTTGCCCATTCGACTGCTGTAGGTGAGAGGTCGAAGGCGGTCACACCCCAACCGCGCTGGTCGAGAAAGGCAGCATCCTCCCCGAGTCCACATCCTACCACCAGGGCCCGCCCCAAATCCTGCTGCCCTACGGCCCATTCCACGAGCAGTGGGTTTGGATGACCATCTGACCAAGGAATCCAATCATCGTCTCGGTCAGCTGTTGAGTACAACTCCTCGAACCATGCCAGAGGCATCCCAGCCTCTAATGCAGCCTCTGACATAGAGAGCAACTTCTCTCGAACTTCATCCATGCTTTCACCTATCATTAGCGGCCGAAACTATCGCATCCATCGCTGCAAGCACTGCCGACCAAGGCGCATCAGTTCTAAACGAAGGTTCAGCATAGTGCGAAACCGATGCACTGTGCCCCTGTTCTTTGAGGTGAGTAACCATCTTTGCAGGGCTTGGAGGCGAGCCTCGCTCAAGCCAACTGGCGAGTTCATCGACCGCAATCAGATGCGCTGCAGAGATGGATTCTGCTTCCTCCGCAAGATTGCGAACCGATCGTACAACTCGTCTTCGCTCGGCCTCGAAATCTTCTCCGCTCCATCCGGCGGGATCTTCGCCCGTAACCTCTGGTCCACACATTTCGAGGGCGCGTTCGGCAGTCATGGACGACATTGCATCAGCATCGGCAATCGGACCAATCCACATAGGCCCTGAAACGCGTTTATCTTCACGAGCAACAGGGTGAGAAAGAGGAAGGAAACAACGTATTGGCAGGTCGCTGCCGTTGTCAGCCGGGAGCAGACCTGCTGCAACCGAGGCATCGACTTCGGCTTGGTTTGGAGAGTAGACTCTCCAGCCTAGTGATTTCTCGATATCATTCGCACCAGTCATCACACGCCTCACGCTTACGGATACACGCAGATGGTGCGAATCCCAAATGGATAGCAAAGGCTCGATGCTTCGGTCGTGGCGCGCAGCCGCGCGCGCGACTGTTCCCATCAGCACACGTAGCCCAGAATCGTGCTTCATTTTGTCCAGCCGAACTCTCGCTCCGTAGCGCCGCATCAGCGGATTCTTCGATGAGCCAGAGAGTGCGGCAGAATCGGTGGCGCTGACCTCCAACACACCGCGTCTGGCCAGCGCCTGAATTGCCGTATCGAGAAATGGCACGGGAGAGCCGAAAGGGTCGATGTCAATCCAGTGCCATCCTTGAGAGAGTATGCTCGACCGTAAATCACCGAGTAGAGAATTGAATTCACCACGACCAGCAGGAAACTCAGATTCGGTCGCCATTGCCCAATCAAGAGCATTCTGATTCATATCCCCCGCAGTTGCGATCAAACGTTCTCCAATCTCTTTGGGTAATTCGTGCAACCAACGCCTCGCGCGCAGGCCAGATGCGCTGAGTCCATCGAGCGCGCGAATTGCTCCATCGCCCAACCTTCCAGACTCGATGACATGCGCCATCAATAGCACACTGCGCGTGCGCGAGCCCGCCATCGCTGGATTATGAAAGACCACGCCAGAGCTCTTTGCGACGGGGCCTCGAGTTGTCAAATCGGGTGCGCTGGTAACTCGGGTTAGCGTGCGCCCTTCCCTATGGATGAGGCCGGGCCAGCCGGGAGGAGTCGGGGTTCCCACAGCGCGACGGATGAGCCCTCACACATTGGCTTGACTGCTCGCAAGGGTTCGGCGAATCGGTGCGATGAAGGCTCAATAATGCTCGAACACAACGCGCGAATCCGCATGCGTCACTCGGTGCCCATTGTCGGTTACAACACCCACTCTTCGACTGCCGGGCAACCTCTCAGTAAGCCATTTTTCGACTGATTCAGCAACTTCAGAGCAGACGGCGAGACACATGCCCATTCCCATGTTGAAAACGCGGTGCATCTCGAGTGTCTCGACTGGTCCGACCTCGGCCATCCAAGTAAACTCGGGTGGGATTGGCAGCGGGTCTGAGATATGCCAGCCGAGACTCTCGTGGAGTCTCAGAAGATTTGACAAACCACCTCCGGTAATGTGCGCGATGGCCTTCAAATCTCTACTCGCGCATGGACCCGATTCATCTCTACACGCATCGATCAAATCGATAATCGGGTTTACATAAATTCGAGTCGGGTTCAGAAAAACCTCACCCAAGGTAGCTCCGGATTCATTCGCAGCCTCAATTTCACGTCCGGTGTGGGCCGCATCGAAAGGTGCAGGATCTGTCAATCCCAAACCAGATTTCTCAACAACAGCACGAAGCAGCGTGTAGCCATTGGAATGAACTCCACTACTTGGCAAGCCGATGATTACATCTCCGGCCGCTAACCTCTCTCCGGTAATCGCCGAGCCGGCAGGAAACCATCCAAGGGCAGTACCCGACAAGTCGAGTTCGGTGACAATTCCAGGAAGTGTCGCTGTTTCGCCGCCGGCCAATGTGATTCGAGCACGACGGCAGGCTTCGGCAAGAGATGCTCCGATGACTGCGTGAACCTCAGGGTTCGTCTCAGGGACTGCGATGTAATCAACGAAGGCGAGTGGTTCTGCACCGACGCACAAGAGGTCATTGACATTCATTGCCACACAATCGATACCGACCCCCTCGTAGCGACTGAGTTGGTTAGCCAGTTGTAACTTCGAACCTACTCCATCGGTCGCTAGAGCCAAGCGTGAATCTCCGAATTCAATAATTCCACCGAAGCCACCGGGAAGAGGAACAGGAGCTCCTCGAGTTCCGGCTTGTCTGACCGAACCACTGAGTGAACCGATTAGGCTGGCGATAGCGGCACCTTCGGCATCGATGTCGACACCGCTGCTGGCATAGTCCATCGGGGTGTCTACCACGACTGAAACGCAAGGGCGGGACTTCATGATTCAATCGGCGGAAGGAGGTCGGATTTAGAACGAGATTTGTTTTCTTTGAAAGGCTGAAAATCAACCCCCCTACTCGAATTTGATCGAATGTGGTGAAATTGGTTTTTTTTTGGTATTTTCAGTTTAACCAAATTGCAACTAAATAATTCCGAAATTCGGAGTTAATCATTAAAAAAATCGCCTTAATGTGTAATAAACACCCGCAGTACCCCATTTTTTGGCATCGAAGACTTCCTGTTCCCAAACCCCTGAAAACGGTGTGTTTAGAATCAAAATAGCGAACTTCTATAACAAATATGGAATGTGGTGGGTCGCACTAATGAGCGTGAGATACACCATGTTAGACAAGAAAATGATTGCAATGCTGATGACTCTCAGTATGCTTGCGGCTGCGTTCGCAGGTTGTCTGGGTGGGGAAGATGAGGACGATGACTGGACTCTGATGCCAGCCGACGATGTGTCGGCTGACTTCGTGACTTCAGACTGGGACCCAATCATCCCCAATTTGAACGGCGGCGAGATGTGCGATGCTATCATCTCGGCGATGACGAAGACGGAGGAGCGCGACCAAGTCGTCGACTTCACTCGTGGTTACTACACAAGTAGCCAGGGTGTAATCGGTGCGGCTGGATCCGCAGCTATCTCGGATGTCTCGGACCTGAATGCGGCTGGTACAACCATCGCTGTTCAATCCGGAACGACCTCTGACCTCTATGCCCAAGACAATCTTGCGGCCGCGACAATTGTTGCGTACGGAGATTTCCCCTCGGTCGTAGCGGCAGTCGGAAACGGTGAGGCGGACTACGCCATGGGTGATTCACCTGTGCTCGCGCTGTCTGGCGACCTGATGACGACTTTCTCAGATGAGACCTTCGGACTCGCAGTCCGCGAGGACTCGGGCGAATTGCTCGATGCCCTCAATGTCGCAATCACTGCGATTGTTGACTCTGGCGAATACGATGCCATCTTCGGCGCTTGGTTCGACGGAGCCGTCGTCCTCACGGATGACCGCAATGACGACACCGCGACCTCGTACCCAACCCCAAGTGAGGGTTCAACCCTCTCTGCGGTCCTCGAGTCCGGTTCGCTCATGTTGTGCTCTGACACGGCCTACCCGCCGTTCGAGAGCCTCGATGAGGCCGGTAACGCTGTTGGATTCGACGTTGACGTCGCAAACGCGCTTGTCGATGAGATCGCTGCTCACTACATGGGTAACGATAACCCAGTATTCGTAGCCCCAGAGCCAGAAGCAGAATCAATGAAGATTGGTATGCTAAACCCAATGACTGGTCCAATCGCAGTCTATGCACCTCCGTTCACGGTGGCTGCACAGATGGCAATTGACGACCTCAATGCAATGGGTGGAGACTTCGAGCTTGTAGAGGCTGACTCGGGCTGTGACGGTACCGTCGCAGCAACAGCAGCACAGGCTCTTGTCGACGCTGGTGTTGTAGGTGTCGCTGGTGCAGCATGTTCCGGTGCTTCAATGGGTGCTAACGCAGTACTCAGTGCAGCAGGAGTTGTACAGGTGTCATACGCAAGTACTAACCCAGGTCTTTCTGACTCTGCTGCTTACCCACACTTCTACCGTGTGGTTCCAAGCGATGCAATTCAGGGACCCGCCATGTCTGACATGGTGGGCGCTACTGGCGCGGCCAACCCGGCTCTGCTGCACATGACCAACGACTACGGTTCTGGTCTGGCAGACGCCTTCGCGGACGCTTGGGGTGGGGAGGAATTCCTATGCACCAAGATCGGATACGCGGATGACCAAACAGACTTCGCAGCAGAAGTACAGGCCATCGCCGACGCTGGTTGCGACTCGGTGGTCATGGTGACTTACTCTGCAGATGGCGCTGCTATCCTTGAGACAATGGCCTACCTCGGCCTAGCTCTGCCAACTTTCGGCGCTGACGGAATTGCAGACGGAGCCTTCTTGGATGACTTTTCAGCCCCTGGTGCTGCTAACGGTGTCCAAGCTACTAAGCCTCGAGCAGGCTCTAGTGCTGGAGACTTCGTAGAGCGCTGTGCTGAAGATGCAGACTGTGCTGGTGGCATCTACACTGCTGAGACATACGATGCAGTAATGATGATTGGACAGGCCGCTATGATGGAAGACGGTGCTAACATGCCCACACACATGGGAATGGTCGGCACTGACTACCAAGGAGCATCTGGAGTACACACTTTCGACGCCGCAGGCGACGTCGCAGGTGCTGGATACGATATCTGCCGCTTCGACGCACTGTCGAGCACTGATGTCTTCTTCAGCTGCCGAGCTTACTGGACCCGTGACGGTGGAGTCGCTGCAAGCGAGTTCACCGGCGTGACCGTCAAGATTGGCTTCCTTAACCCAATGACCGGCCCAATTGCTGTCTACGCACCGGGCTTCGGAGTTGCGGCAAACGTCGCTCTCGGGATGATGAATATCGCAGGCTGGGGATCCGGCCTACAGTTCGAAATGGTCATGGCCGATTCAGGCTGTGATGGAACTGCAGCAACCGCTGCCGCCCAGACTCTAGCAGATGCTGGAGTTATTGGCGTAGTTGGAGCAGCATGTTCCGGTGCTACAATGGCCGCTAACACAGTACTCAGTGCTGCTGGAATCCCAATGATCTCGTACGCAAGTACTAACCCTGGTCTTTCTGACCCTGCTGCTTACCCACACTTCTTCCGTGTGGTCCCAAGCGATGCGATTCAGGGCCCTGCTCTATCTGATGTAGTCACTGCAGGTGGCCACAGCAACATCGCACTACTGTACATGACCAACGACTACGGTTCAGGTCTCGCAGACTCGTTCGATGCTGCTTGGACAGATGCTGGAAACACACTCTGTCAGAAGGTAGGATATGAAGACACTACGACTGACTTTACCGCACAGGTACAGTCGGTAATGAACGACGGATGTGACAGTGTAATGCTAATTTCGTACGCTGCAGATGGTGCTGCAATCGTTGAGGAGTTATCTACTCAAGGATTCGCTGGTGCAATCTACGGTGGAGATGGAGTTGCTGAAGAGGGACTTTGTGCCTCTATGGCAGACAACTCAATCTGTGACGGAATAGTTGCTACTAAGCCAGCATCTGCTACACCAAACGAGCGCTCGATGGCTTTCGCCGACATCTGCGACGAAATTCCAGACTGTGCTGGTGGTATCTACACCGCTGAGGCATTCGATGCTATGATCATCATGGGATACGCGTACTTCGCAGGCGCAACAGCACCTGCTGGTACCACAATGTCCCAGTTGATTTCAGCAACAGGCCAAGGCTTCGTTGGTGCTAGTGGTGTCCACAGCTTCGATGCTGTTGGAGATGTAGCTGGTAACGGATACTGCGTCGGCACGTTCAACGCTGCCGACGGCGCTGTGTCGTTCGACTGCGACCGATTCTGGTCGCGCGACGGCGGCGTGCAAACCGCGTGAACTCGTAAAGAACACGCACTGGGAACGTAAAGCTCCCCAGCGGGAAATACCCGCTGGGGGGCCCCCCTAACCCCCACCATTTTTGAAACTGCAGAGTTGAAACTGAATTCTAATTCCCAACGGTGTGTCAGATTATGGAATCTGCCAAATCCGCTTGGAATTCCCTCAATCGTGGTCAGCGTCGATTAATCGTCTCGCTGGTAATAATTTTCGATTCTTGGTTCGGTCTTCGCTACGGTTTCGGTTCGCTTAATCTCCTTGACAAGGTTCTGAGTGGCGGTCTTCCGAACGACATGGTCTGGCTCCTTCAGATCGTCCTCGCAATTTCGGGCGGATTTATGCTCATCAAGATCCTCTTCGACGATGTCCCAGAAAGTTCCGCCCGCTCGATAGGAATCGCTTGTTCACCACTCTTTCTTCTCTTCATAGTCTACTTGACTCTAGATATCCTGTTCAAAGGGATGTCCGATGATGCAATCATCACTCTCGATTTGATTTCTATCAGTGTCGGCACACTGACATGGTCAACGACTTATCTGGCGATAGCAGTCGGCCTGACGTTAACATACAAGGTCCAGCGATACGGAAATTTCGCACAATCTGAATTCTTCATGATTGGTATGTATCTGTCCATGATCATGGTCTGGGTCGACCAATTCTACCCATTGGCCTCTGCACCACGTGACGGTGTTCTGGTCTGGTCATTGCTGCTATGGACCATCCTTGGTGCCTTCGTTCTCACTGGAATCGCTGGAATCGTCATCGACCGTTTGGTCTACCGTGGTTTTCGTCAGAAAAACGCCTCACCTCAAGTGATGATGATCGCCTCGCTCGGTATCGCCCTAATCCTTCGCGCCTTGGTCTACTTACGATTCGGCGCGGGAAAGAAAATGTTCGAACCAGACGCTGATTGGCGAGTCCCGGACCTTCGTTGGGACATTCCCACTACCAAGTTGCGATTTTACCTCGGAGATCGCAGCATCGATGAGGGTTCGACGTACACTCTGAACTCCTGTGATGCTGAGGGCGGAGAACGAATAGTCGTCGAAGGTAGCAAACCGCTCTTTGAGACGTATGATTTGGCGACCAATTGTGTCGACCAAGCGACGACCGGCTATGCTTACTACAAGGGAGCAATGCCGGTCGTGATTTTCACCTCGGTGATTCTCCTTCTGATTCTTCTCAACAAGACAAGGCTCGGTCGCCGCATGCGTGCTGTGGCCGACAACCCCGACCTAGCCGCCTCTAGCGGCATTAACGTCGAGAACGTGCAGATGACTAGCGCTTTCCTTTCGGCTGGCCTCTCGGGCATGGGTGGAGCTATCTTTGCGATGACGCTGCGCTTCACACCAGAGACCGCTTTCAGTCTACTTCTCCCCTCATTCGCCGTCATCGTCCTCGGTACGATAGGATCGATTCATGGTGCTATCATTGGCTCGCTTATCGTCGGTTTCGTCCGAGCCCTCTCATCTCCTGTCCTAATTGGAATAGGACAACCCCTTGGGCGTTCAAATTACACAGCTCTCGACGGTGTCATGCCCTACATCTTCCTCATCGCCATTCTGATGATTATGCCTGAGGGAATTGGCGATGCCTATGAGAAATGGAAGGTCAACCGACTTCGCAAACGCGCGGAACAGGTTTCGGCGCCTAGCAAGAAGACCGGCGCGGTCTTGGCCTTCCTTCCAACTGGAATGTTCGGATTGCATAATATGCAGCAGCGCAAGGAGTCTCGCGGGCAATCGATGATGATTGCAAGCATAGGAGCCTATGTCTTCCACCGACTCTCGAATTTCATTGGGGCAAATTCCTTCTCTGAAGGTGCTTGCTCTCAAACCTGCCAGGATAACGAAGGCATCTCCTCTAACCTCGAATTAGTCACAGGTAGAACTGATGGAACTCTTGTTATCACCGACGCCCCATTTACAGAGGCTAATATTGACTCACCACCGAGTGATGTTGCTCCTTATCTGCATGAGAGTTGGGCTGCAGAGCATCTCCAATCCATGAATGAGAAATGGTATGATCTGATGTCCGGAGAAATGATGCTTCTCGATATCATTTCAACGCTCGGCGATATCATTTGGCCAGCTCTTCCTTTACTCGTATGGCTTGTCGCAATAGTCGAAGGCGTTTACTTGCTACAAGGCCGCGATGACGATCCTCTCCGCCCAATCATCTCGAAGTTCGAAGACGCTACTTCATCCACAGGCCCCGGCTTCTCGGGACTCACT
>CAXGBP010000004.1:0-15794 GCA_964007685.1 uncultured Candidatus Poseidoniales archaeon
AAAAGGATCGGGAATATTCGATGACGGGCGCTGTGCTTGCGCGATTCCGACTTCATCAGCGCCCGATTCATTCTGCTGTTGGGCGCGGAACAATTCATCAGTCGTCATCACGCGACCTTCGATGATGACTCCACTCACTTGCTGTTTGGGCGCTTTCGAACGGCCACGGAAGGCAAGGATTGCGAAGATTATCGCGATGAGTCCAGCTATTAGGCCGAAGCAGCAAGTGCCGAACATAGCTAGAATTGTTGGGTTGGAAATAATTTCAATCTGTGAGGCATAATCGTCTACGAGCCACAGAGTTGAGTCACCTTCGTTATGGAGGGTGTATGAGGCACTATCAGGGACAATAAAGACCCGAACCGGTCGGTAAGTAGGGTCATTTTCATCGATTAGTCTGTCGGCGTGGAGAATTTCGTGAGGAGTGTCCCCTTCGATTTCCGTCTCTCCACCATCATCTACCAGACGTAGGTCCGCAGGGGGGTCATCATCATCTCCAACAACCCTCAATGCGACGTAGTAATGACTGTCCACGAGGTCGATAGCAGCGCTTTCACCAGCTTCGAGCCTAACCACGTTTTGTTCCTCAGGGTCGAGAATTGACTCCATCTCATCCATGCCATCGGGTATGAATAAAATACAGGCGACCAACAATGCAAATGAGACTCCAGATGCCCACATCGCAATACGGCGGAAGTCAAGACTCACGCCCGACTCACCACCCTGTCACATTTGATGCTTAGTCTGCCTCATCGCCCCATTATCTCGGCCAGTTTTTCGGGCAGATATGTGTCTGTAACGAAATCCAGGCCGTACTTGGCGAGCGATTGCTGCTCAGCTTTCTTCCCGAGCTCGAGCATGTCATTGATTTGGCGTTGCCACCATTGATCAGCAAATCTGGGGTCCGATAATTCGGCGTTTAGTGCCTGTATATCCTTGCTAGACAAATCATCAGAAGGCAAATCATACGCAAGTATGTCATCGGCAGTGATTCCAAGATAAACCGCACTCGGAGTTGCAAGATATTCTGAAATGTGCGCGGTCTTGATGGCCCCATAAGCGATTGATGCGTAGATTCTGTAGGACCAAGGATCACCGTCGAGGAAGACCAAAACAGGAAGATTCCATTCCTCATTCATTCGCTTAATGATTCTGCGAGTGGAGCGCGCTGGCTGTCCTTTGAGGTGAATCAGTGCGCAGCGAGCCGCCTCGTCGAAACCATTCTCGATGAGTCGGTCGAACATACCACCAGTCTCTATTGCCATGATGAAATCGACATCATGCTCGATTAGGCGGAGTTTCTCCGCCTCGACGTTGTACGGCACTCCGTAGCCGGAGTCGCCGACATCGTCACGACAATTGATTCGCATCCAATCTCCGCGACGGTTTCGCTCCTCGAAGGTGATATTCCCGATGATTCTGGCTCCATCTTCTTCGGGCCGGAGCTTGAAGTCCTCTCGCATACACTTGGTGATGATCTCGAGGTCCTCGGCGAGATTATTGCTCTCGTTCTGAGAGCCAAACTTGCCGTGACCCCAGCCCTCGGAGATGTAGTACATCTCCCTCAGGGTTGAGGATTTACCAGCGTGAATCATCTCTTCGATGAATTCGGTGACGTGCAACGCTCTGAGCAATTGGCGTGCGGAACCGAGTGAAGTCGCATCCCGCGTCGATCGCTTCTTACCATATTTGTAAACGCCGAGTTTCGAGTCGAATGCGATGTTTTTCTTGGTTCGAACTGGCAAGGTCATTGTTGGAGGCTCACCCTTGAGCATCTTGTTGTGCATCTCACCGGCGATGTCGTGTAGCGCCTCGATTACCTGTTCCTTCGTATATCCATTCGCACTCATTCATCTTCACCTTCCTTCAATCCGAACCAATCGGTATCGGTTGTCTGAATCGCTTCAGTATCAGTTCCTTCGTGAGCAACTGCATCTGGCCCCGCAACTTCTGCCGCTGCTGCAGTGTCCTCAGACATTGCCGGATTAGGAGCTTCTACGGGCTCGGCTCGCTCAGCCAGACGTTCCATCGAACCTACTACAGTCGCCTTCGCATGCTCGGCTTCGGCGACCGCCAACGCCTCGATTTTCCGCATCTCATCGAGTAATTTCTCATCGATCTTGGTGGCGCCGATCATCTCTTTCTGTCCACGGAAGAAAATCTCAGCCTCAGTCCAGTCTCCACGATCCAACCCCTCGACCGCGAAGCGGATTTCAGTCGACTGACCGGGGTCGAGAGTATCCAATCGCCAAGCCCACAATCCGGTAGCCTCCTTACGACCACCTCTGGGATTCTCAGAGAACCGTACGCCTTCTCCTTCCGGCCACTTAGCGAGGAGAGTGTAGGCGCGTGCGCGTGCGGTGTAATTGTATACTGTAATCGTACAGATCGTTTGCTTGGTTTCCTTGTCCCAAGTGAGGGAATCCTCAAGGAAAACCGCATCCATAATGCGGGTTATGACTGGCGCCAAATCGGGTTCTTCACGACCGAGCATTTCGCTCGATTTGCGTGAGATTTCGGGGAGAATTATGTTGATGAGATCGAATTTTTCTTGCGCTTTCTTGCGCTGTGTTCGTTTCTTCAAATGGTTGCGAAGGCCTCGTCCAACCTCCAACATCGCCTTCCTGACTTCTTCCTTCACTTCCTCGTTATCCGCCACCGCTTCCTTCGCTTCGCTGGTGAATTGGACGTTGGTCGATGCGAGATGGATTAGTACGGCGGCCGGTCCCTTTGGTAATCCACGACCGCCGGGATGATCGAGTCCGTATTGTTTCCAATCGACGGACTCGAGAGCCTTTGTGAGCAAGCAGCCTCCTTGTTGATACATCAGAGGTACGCGATTTGCGAATCTGAGAACTTCGATTGGCCCATCGCCGGCAAGGTCACCTCCGAAGACCAACCCCACCTCAATTTGGAAAGGCTGACCTTGGGTTACTGCTGGCTTTCTCGTCACCGTCGATGCGAAGCGGGAATCGATTGCTTTCGAAAGCCCTTTCTTGATGAGAATTTCTTCAATTGGAGAAAGGCAATCGGTTGGGGGTGAGAGAAGTTTGACTTTTTGGAAAGCCTCGATCATCCTTTGGGCTTCGTCGGCTTTGACTCGAACTGGAGTTCGCCCCTCGTCAAGTTCCGACAATTGGAGAATTTCGCGGGCGGCCCGCATGCTTACGCCAGAGAAATTGTGTCGTAAAAAGGAGGTTAATTTCCGCTCTTCTGCTTCTTTCAGCATGCGCTGAAGCTGTCCAAGATGAATGCCGTGCGGATGGGGCTTAATCTCCTCAACGATGCGTGGCAGGTGCTCAGTGGTCCGAATCCAATTACCCTGGTCAATGATTTCTCCTTCTCGATTTCGTACTGTGAGTTTGATTGTCGCGTGCGGATTGACGATACTAGTCATGCGCAAGTATTGGTGGACGGATTGCCGACCTCGTTGGTACTTTGCACGCATGACTGTTCGAATCTTGAGGCCGTGAACAACCTCCTCACCATCTTCGAACCAAACATCTCTGCGTTCGTTCGATTTGGTTGCACGATTTTTGCGGGTATCGAGTCCGAGGTCGACGTGGACCGCAGAAGAATCCGAAGCAATCTTTGAGACGATATGAGTCTTCGACCCAGTCGTCAGTTGGCTGTACATCAAAACACCAGTGATTCCGATTCCCTGCTGCCCTCGGGTTTGGCGAATCGCGTGGAAGCGCGAACCGAGGAGGAATTTTCCGAAGACATTCTCGACCGAATCTCGCGGTATGCCAGGGCCGTTGTCTTGGCAAATGAGTTCAATCCTGTCCCCCTCCAACCGCTTGATTTCCACCTTGATGTCAGGTAGAATCCGCGCCTCTTCACAGGCGTCCAAGGAGTTGTCAACGGCCTCTTTGACAGCGGTGATCACAGCCCTCTGAAGGGTATCGAAGCCGAGGAAATGCTTGTTCTTCTCAAAGAATTCACTGATCGAAATCTGCTTTTGTTTGCTTACAATTCTCTCTGTATTTGCCATGGCGACTACCCCCTTCAGGTCCTCCCATTGTCCCGATGACACGGGGCCTGCTCGTGGTCGAAGGTGTGCGAGAGCCCACCGCACTTAACGCTACGGTGGAGGACACCGGCTTGTCGGCCGAAAGTGAAGGTTAGAGCACGTCTCCGACTCTTGCTCACACGAAAAGGTCTGGATGCCACGCGGTGATTTTCCCAGTGAAAGCGCTCGCCATCACCGTCAGTGGACTCGCCAAGTACAGTTTCCCCGGGCCCGAACGACCCTGGAAATTGCGATTTATCGCAGACACAGTAACCTGTTCTTCGAGATCTGAGACGCCCGGTCCTGCGCCGATGCAAGCCCCGCAACCTGGGTCGATTAACTGAACTCCCGCCCGCTCGAATAACTCAGTCCACCCATTCTGCTCGGAGAGGTCTTTCACTGTCTTCGAGCCGAATTGGATGTAACAATCCACACCATCTGCAATGGTCAGGCCCGCCTTGAGAGCAGCACTGGTAACCATCGCGTAGTAAGCGAAATCATCGTCTTTTCCAGCCGTGCAAGAGCCAGCATAAGCGATGTCGATAGCAACCTCACCCAACTCATCGATGTAAGCTCCGTTAGTTGGGTCGGAAGGAATACCAGAATCCGGGTCGCCCGGATGCGCCACCATCGGACGAATCGAAGATAGATCGATGGTGTGAACTCCTCCATGATACTCAGCATCTTCGTCGGGCAGCACAAAGGCTGCCCGCACTTCTTCTTCAGTCAAGCCATCACGACGCTTGAGCAACCACTCAACTGTCAGGTCATCCGGCTCGCAAATGCCAGTTTTTGCCGAGCATTCAGTCGCCATGTTGCACAGCGTCGCCCGCTCGTCCATCGAGAGCGAAGCAAGACCCGAACCGCCGAATTCCATCGAGCGGTCGAGAGTATCAGACTGTGCTGCATATTTCCACAAAATGTGCAAAATCACATCCTTGGCAGTGCAACCAGGGTCGAGGTTGCCTACCAATTCGAAGCGGATGCTTTCGGGAACTTTGACGAAAGCGAATTGGTTGTGAACGAGGTTTGCGTACTCGGTGGAGCCAACTCCGTATGTGAGTGCGTTACTTGCCCCTCCCATGCAGGTGTGGCTATCCGTTGCTTGAATGAAATCGCCGACATCGATGAATTCCTCTCGCGCCACCTGATGACAAATGCCCGGACTTATTCCGTCAATAGCAGAATAGTCACGCACGCCTGTGTGTCGCTGGAATGCTACTTGCAGGTCGCGTAGCATCTGGATTTTATCTGCGAATTTGCTGAATCTGGCCACCCCTGTTGCATACAGTAAGTGATCCTCGAAGACGGCGAATTTCGGCGGGTTCGGCAAGGCATAATCGCCGCCGTACTCCGCTGCGAGGAAGTTGTGAACTTGCGCGGTGGTGAATTCGTGAGAATAACCACCATCGACTTGAGCGAGAACCGCATCGCCAGGTTTCACGTAACCCCGTGTGCCGTTCTGCCCGAGCAGCTTGTTTGAAATCATCTTCTCAGCCATTGTCATAGGCACTGGCTCGGTGCTCACCGCAGGCAAGGCCACATCGCCTCCCTTCAATTTCTTCGCGAAGGGAAAAATCCCGCCATTCTCGATGATTAGTTGAGTTACAGAATCGTACTTTTCAGTGAACTCGGCAAGGCCGATACTCTCACCACTTTGCAAGCGTTCGAGCATCGAATGGTCGCCCATCAGCTGGCCGAGATTGATGTTATTCCGTTCATGGATGGGCGCAAATGAAGCCGCGATGACGATACGAATACCTGACCATCGCTCACATTGAGCAGCGGTCTCGCGGCTACTCCCAGTTCCTTTTCTGTGCCCACTCACAATCACTTCGAAGTCGCCGTCCATCATAGCGCGTTGTTCGAAGACCCGACGTCCTTCGTGGAGCAGGCCGGCGTAGGCGTTCTCAGCGAGCACAGCGGGATCGTGATCAAAGCAAACCCAAGCCGGAGTCATCACGTCTGTGTTGATGTCGTCCAACAAGTCGTCGACGGACAAATCTTCCATCCTCAAGTCGAGTCCTTCGTACAATTGCTTCCGAATCAACCCGAGGTCTTTTGTCAGGAAAAGCACCCTCTTCCCAGGAGTCAGACTGATTTTCACAGGGGGCCACGACTCCACATCAACACCTCTCTTACAGACCCGCTAAGGTCCGTTGCTATTTCACCGTTCGCGAAACAGGGGACAGGCTCGCAGATGAGCGATTGACAGGGCATTCCACTAATCTCTAAGGTTTAAATAAGAAGTCCTTTGCGAATATATTACCTTTCTGTCTGAAAGGAGGTTTGATTGAATGTCAGAATATCTGGTTGAAGACATAGTGAAGTGTAGTGAATGCGGTTCGAGAGCTTTGAACCGAGACGAGACTCGAGGAGAGGTCGTCTGCGATGACTGCGGACTTGTTCTTGAAGACAAGGTAATCGATCAGGGTGCCGAGTGGCGCGTGTTCAGTCCAGAGCAGGGAGATCAGCGCGCACGAACCGGTGCTCCGATGACTGTCATGCTGCACGACAAAGGTCTCTCGACCGATATCGATTGGCAGAACAAGGATTACTCTGGAAAGACAATTTCTTCGCGCTACCGCTCGCAATTCTATCGAATGAGGAAGTGGCAGAAGCGCTCGCGCGTGAGTAACGCAACCGAGCGCAATCTTGCCATGGCCCTTGCTGAGTTGGATCGTATGGCCAGCCGCCTCGATTTGCCAAAGAGCATCCGCGAGACTGCGGCTGTGAACTACAAGAAGGCGGTAGAGAAGAGACTCATCCGCGGTCGTTCCATCGAAGGTGTGGCTGCTGCTTCTCTCTATGCTGCTTGCCGCCAGTGCAACAATCCACGCACTCTCGATGAGATTGGCGAGGCTAGCCGAACCGGTCGTAAGGAGATTGGCCGCACCTACCGATTCATGGTGCGCGAATTGAAGATGAAGATTCCACCAACCAAGCCCGAGGATTACATTCCTCGATTCTGCTCAGGCCTTGACCTCGACGCGGAAGTTCAGGCGAAGGCGTACGAACTCATCGCCAAGGCTCAGGAGAAGGAGTTGACCAGTGGGCGTGGCCCGACTGGAATCGCTGCTTCGATTATCTACATCGCTTCGGTTCTGTGTGGTAAGCGCCGAACCCAGCGCGAGGTCGCTGAGGTGGCTGGCGTGACCGAGGTTACGATTCGTAACAGGTACAAGGAACTCATCCAGAATCTGAACATCGAGCTTGAGATCTGAGTTGGGTGGCCCAGAATGGCCAGACGAGAAGGCAGTGCCTTGGTCTGGGAGATGGCTGACGAGCGGCTGAAGTTGGCGGTGCGCGAAGCATTTCTTTTGGCACCGCTACCAAACCCACCGCTCGAACTTCCTGATTTCCCAGCAATTCCACCTTCTGATGCTGAGTCTTTGGTTCGGCAAGCGGTTGGAATTTTCACAATTGATCGTCAGGGATTCAATCTACGACTGACCGAGGTCTGCGACGATCATATTCCAGATCATGTCAAGCGTTCTATCGATATTGATGAGGCTGAATCTCGCTGGCTGGAATCAAATGCCGCTGAGGTTGCTGAGCGAGTACTGGTCTTGCTAGCGCGTGACTGGTTGGCAATGGCTCTTGATGAGATGTCTCCGGACACCGATCGTTGGTATCTGGCTTCTTCGTTGATTCAGGGATTGGCGCTGGGTGGAACTGAGGTCGCGCGAGATGACTGTTACTACCTGCTCGAGGCAATCGCTTACGCAGTGACGCCTGGAAATCTACCATACTCGAACGTCTCTGGGCGACACCAATTGGAATGGTCACAGAATCGTGGCACTGTGGAACCATTTCCTCCTCACCCTGCAGGCGCGATGGCCGCGACAAGCATACTAGATACTCTCTCAATGCGGGCAGAATCTGCATCCGAAATCTTGCCACGCTGGCTTGAAAATCTCTCGGTATCTTTGCAACTCTGCCCGGTCCTTGACGTCCCAACTCGGGTATTCGATGGATTGGGTCAGGCCGAGGGTGACTCTTGCGCACCTTTTGTTCGCGCCGGATTGCAGATGCTCTCACACTCACCAGATGATGCCCGAGATATCCTAGTCGCCTCTGCCGATCATCGTTCGGTCAGTGCTCGCAGGACGGTTGCTGAGGCATTACCTCGAATCCATTCTCAAGAGCGTGAACTCGCTTTGATCCTCGCCGACCGACTGCTTCTCAACGATGACTTGTCGGTCGTCATCCTCACCGCTTCTTTCGTCGGCGGACTAGCGCGCCTATCGGAGGAAGAATTTGTCCCTCGTGCTAATGTCGTTCTCGAGAGTGGTGTTGAAAGGGCGGTACAACGACTTGTCGAGTCCGGCCTTCGCGACCATCTTTCCATGAATCCCAGCGACCCCCACTCGATGCTCGTGACCGCTTGGTTGGAATCATCTCAAGTTGGTCGGTCACGCGTCGGGAATCTAATCACAGAACAGGCCAGCGTTGCACCAAATGCCTTTGTTGCGACGTGCTCGGCGATTTCGGCAGAGGACACTATTGCCTACGAAGAATTACTGCGCTGGATTGAGATGCGAAATCCCGAATCCTTAGAATTACTCTGATCAAGAGCAGCCTGTGGTCGCACCGCATGCATTGCACTTCAGACAGGTTCCATTGCGCACCATCTGGCTACCGCCGCAGTCATCACAGATGTCGCCGGTGAAGCCTCGCTCACGAGCCAATCGTCGGATACGAGAGTCGTCGTCTTCCGTAGGGGTGACTGCGTTCAGGGTGAGCTGAACATTACGCTTCTCACCCTGTGTGCGAACAACTCCATCATTCGTCTGTTCGGGTCGGCTAATCGAGGTAGTCTCCATATCTTCTGCCGATATGTGAGCGAGATCTTCTCGGTCGAGATATTGGATTGCCAGTTCACGGAAGATGTAGTCAACAATTGAGGTCGTCATCTTCACTCGGCCGCTTCCACCACTAACCATTCCGCTCGGCTCAAACTTCTGGAAGGTGAATGACTTGACGAAGGCGTCCAACGGAACGCCGTACTGCAAGCCAATTGAGACAGCAATGGCGAATTGATTGAGTAGTGATCTCCAGGCCGCTCCCTCCTTTGAGGTAGTGATCATAATCTCGCCGAGGCGACCATCGTCGTAGGTGCTCGATGAGAGATAAACAGTGTGCCCGCCGACGCGCGCCTTCATCGTACTCGATGAGCGAACGTCTGGTAGCGGGCAGCGCGTAGCGATGTAATTGTGGACGAATTGCTCGGCGAGCACAGTCGCCGCTGGGGCTGGAATAGGTAGAGCAGCGGCGGTTTCTTCAACCATCTTGTGGACGACGGTGACCGCCTCGTTTTCTTCTTCTTCGTCGGAGATACTGGTCGCGTCGACAAGCTTATTCATCAGCGGCTGGGAAAGTTTCGAGCCGTCACGGTAGACTGCGCAGGCCTTGTTCATAGTCTCATGACTCAATTCGTATGCTGCCCGAATCTCCTCGATCGTCGCATCCGCTGGCATGTTGATTGTCTTCGAGATCGCGCCTGAGATGAATGGCTGAGCGGAGGCCATCATCATGACGTGAGCCTTCCAGTCAATCGAGCGCTCGCCATACTTTCCGCACGGAGTCGCGCAGTCGAAGACAGCTAAGTGTTCGTTCTTCAAGCCCGGCGCCCCCTCGATGGTTCCGTATCCGAAGACGTGGTCGTTGGCTTGGTCAATCTCAGTATTGGAGAACCCAAGGCTACCGAGGGTGTCGAAGAATGGATCTTCGTATTGCTCCTTCGACATTCCGAGAGTTCCTGTGCAGAATTCTTCACCGAGAATCGAAGGTGCGAAGGCGGAACGAATGTCGAAGACGTCGGGGAAGCTTACTTCCACCTTCTTGATTATCTTCGCATCGAAACCTGCAGCCTTGAGCACCTTTGACGAGATTGTAGGGCAGTTTCGAAGCGATGCGGTTCCCATGATATATTCCTGAATCGTCTCAGTTTCTTTGTTGGAGTAGCCCAAACGCCTCAGAGCGTTTGGCACTCCGTGGTTGATTATTCGCAGCGAGCCACCGCCAGCCAGTTGCTTATACTGAATGAGAGAGAACTGTGGCTCGACACCAGTCGTGTCCGCACCCATCACAAGTCCGATTGTACCGGTGGGTGCGATAACAGTGGTCTGAGCATTTCGGAATCCGTGCTCCCCACCCTCACGCAGAGCTCGGTCCCAAGCGGCGCGAGCAGCCTCGAGGAGATCCTTCGGGCATTTCTTCGAGTTGATTCCCACGGGAGCAACAGTCAATCCTTCGTATTCCTCTGCAGGAGCGTCGTAGGCTGCGCGGCGGTGATTTCGCATCACTCGCAGCATGTGGTCGGCATTTTCCGAATAATTAGGGAACGGCCCAAGCACGGAAGACATCTCGGCGCTTGTCGCATAGGATTCTCCACACATAATCGAAGTTAGAGCGCCGCAAATTGCGTATCCTCGCTCGTCATCATAGGGTATTCCCATGTGCATTAGGAGCGATCCAAGGTTGCAGTAGCCCAAGCCAAGGGTTCGGTATTCGTAGGACTTACGGGCGATTTCCGCGGAGGGGAATTGGGCCATCAGGACGCTGATTTCGAGAGTAGCACTCCACAGTCGAACGGAGTGCCGGAAGTCCTCGACATCGAAGGTCTGCGAGCTCTTGTCGTAGTAGTGGAGGAGATTGATACTGGCGAGATTGCAGGCCGTATCATCAAGGAACATGTACTCACTGCAGGGGTTTGAACCGTTGATTCGCCCTCCCTCTGGACAGGTATGCCACTCGTTGATAGTCGTGTCAAACTGCACTCCCGGGTCGGCACAGGCCCAAGCGGTGTAAGCGATTTTGTTCCAGAGATTTGCTGCAGGCATCGAGCGGCAAGGCGCCGGCTCACGGCCGGCCTCAGCCGCTCGCTCCAATTCAGTTCGGTGATAGAGATTCCATTCTCCCTCATCTCGCAGTGTGTCCATGAATGAGTTAGGGACACGCACGGAATTGTTCGAATTTTGACCCGAGACGGTGTTGTAGCCCTCGCCTTGCCAGTTTGTGTCGAACTTCTCGAAGGCCATTTGTTTCCAGCCTTGGCCAGCGAGGTCGAGTATGCGCTTGATGTGTGGCTGAGGAACACTGTCTCGCACAGCCTTCACCATCGCCATCTTCAGTGCGCCATTTGCGGCCGGACTCAAGCGCGAATCGTCATCGTCGTGAGCCCAGATTGCAGACAT
This sequence comes from uncultured Candidatus Poseidoniales archaeon, assembly GCA_964007685.1. Classification (GTDB taxonomy): domain Archaea; phylum Thermoplasmatota; class Poseidoniia; order Poseidoniales; family Thalassarchaeaceae; genus MGIIb-O1. Next base: position 11,212 of record CAXGBP010000004.1, read on the forward strand.
AATCGAGTCGGCATGCTTCTGCAGAATACTCGAGCCGATGACTAGGGCTGAGACCTTCTCTTCCTCAGAGAGTTTCCAATCTATGTACTCCTCGATGTCTGGATGGTCAAGGTCGAGAGTAACCATCTTGGCGGCTCGGCGCGTGGTTCCCCCAGACTTGATTGCGCCCGCGGCTCGATCCCCAATCTTGAGGAATGAGATGAGTCCACTTGAGCTACCGCCGCCTGAGAGCGGTTCGCCGGCTCCACGGATTCTTGAGAAATTGGAGCCCGTTCCAGAACCATACTTGAAGAGCAGAGCCTCACGGTTCCACAGACCCATAATCGACTCGGTTCCACCGACCAATGAATCGCTAACAGACTGAATGAAACATGCGTGAGGTTGAGGGTGAGTGTAAGCATCCTCAGAGAGGCGTAACTCGCCCGTCGTGCCATCGATGTAGTGGTGGCCTTGGGCTGGGCCGGTGATGCCGTAGGCCCAGTTGAGTCCGGTGTTGAACCACTGAGGGCTATTCGGAGCCGAGCGCTGGCTTGCGATGAGGTAACACATCTCGTCGTAGTAGGCCCGGGCGTCTGCCTCGCTGGCGAAGTAACCGTAGTTCCAACCCCAGTAAGTCCAGGTGCCAGCGAGGCGACGGAATAATTCGCGCCCATCGGTCTCTCCGACGTATCGATCCTCGGCATCGAGAGTCTGCAGCTTCTCATGATCGGGCTCACTGCGTTGTAGCCAGACAGGCACTCCATCCTCCGCCACCTTGCGCAGAGCGGCTGGAACGCCAGCCTTCCTCAGATACTTCTGAGCGCAGACCTTCCCAGGGACGCCCGCGAATCCAGAAGGAAGTTGTGCTCCTTCGACCTCGTGCGCGAGGCTCCCGTCAGGGTTACGAATCTCTACATTCATCTCAATCCAATCGAAGGCATCGAAGGGGTCAGAGCCGGCTGAGGTAAAGCGTCTCTCGATGACCAGACCCTTCTCTGCTTCGCCAACATCGGAGACTGTCTCATCCTCTGTCCGCGTTTGCATTTCAATCACTTCCGAATCTTTTCCCCGTCTCGATTCTGTCCATCGCATGCGCGAAGGGTTCAGTTGTTCTCATGGAGGGACTTTAATGATTGAGGATTGGACCTCCACAACAGAGACGGATTGCTCTTGGGAAATGTATAATCCGCGCCTGCTACCGTGGAAAAGATTCGCGAGTCAAGGTTGGATATCCAGTGTCCAATCCACACTGGCGCCGGACTGCGAAATCATGATTCCGACCGAGCAATCTTTCTCGTGCGAATGGGCGATGAGCCGTCGCACGAGTTTCTCAGGAACATCTCCTTCGATTACGTAGTGCAAACGGACCGCGGTGAAGACGCGAGGTTGTTCCTCAGCGCGGTCGCTTTCGATTTCAATCCTCATCGATCTAACATTCTCCATTCTGTCTTTGAGACCGACTCGAATGTCGACCATCGAACAGGCTGCGTGAGCTTGGAGCACCAATTCCATCGGACTGGGTGCGGTCTCGGAGTAGATTGGCGTTAGTTTACCAGCGGCGGTCTCGCCTTCCATTGAACGACCTCCTGTCCACCTGACGACGCCCTTCATGTCGGTAGCCTCCGGCTTGACTGTCTTGAGCCTTCGGCTGATTTGTCACCTAAGATCGAAAACCACCCCGATGGGTTGGCTTCATCAAGGGGTGGCAGGTCGCGCGGCTGAGAGACATGAGTGAGAGCGGCGCGATTACTATGGAGAACGGCCAACTGCACGTTCCCGACGAGCCCACAGTCCACTACATTGAGGGTGACGGAATTGGCGTCGACATCACTCCAGTCATGATATCGGTTGTCGACGCAGCAGTCAACAAGGCATACGGGGGCACTCGCCACATCCATTGGTCCGAAGTTCTCGCAGGCGAGAAGGCATTCAACGCAACAGGTGAGTGGCTACCAGAAGCAACCCTCGAAGCCATGCGAACAGGCCTCGTCTCAATCAAGGGCCCGTTGACTACACCAGTAGGCGGGGGCATCCGCAGCCTCAACGTCGCACTCCGTCAGCAGCTCGACCTCTTCGCTTGCGTCCGCCCAATCCGTTGGTACTCAGGCACACCGAGTCCGGTGCGTAACCCAGGACACGTCGATATGATCATCTTCCGCGAGAATAGCGAAGACGTCTACGCTGGAATTGAGTGGGAAGCGGGAAGCGAAGAAGTAGCGAAGGTAATCGATTTCCTACAAAATGAGATGGGAGTTACAAAAATCCGCTTCCCAAACACATCAGGAATCGGAATCAAGCCAATCAGCATCGAAGGAACCGCGCGCATCGTGCGTGCAGCAATCCAGTATGCAATAGACAACGACAAGGATTCAGTAACATTGGTCCACAAGGGCAACATCATGAAATTTACAGAGGGGGGTTTCCGTGATTGGGGGTACCAACTCGCAAAGGACGAATTCGGAGCAACCGAACTCGATGGTGGCCCATGGTGCACTCTTACCAACCCCAATACCGGCAACACGATCACCATCAAGGACGTCATCGCGGACGCAATGCTGCAACAGGTCCTAACGCGCCCGCGCGAGTACGGAGTCCTAACTACGATGAACCTCAATGGCGACTACATCTCGGACGCGCTCGCAGCTCAGGTGGGAGGCATCGGAATCGCGCCCGGCGCGAACATCAATTACGATACAGGAATCTCAATTTTCGAAGCCACGCATGGCACCGCACCAAAGTATGCAGGCCAAAACAAGGTCAACCCGGGCAGTCTAATTTTGTCGGCAGAAATGATGCTGCGTCACATGGGATGGGGTGAGGCTGCTGACCTAATCGTCAAGGGGATGGAAGGAGCGATCTCAGCCGGTACCGTGACTTATGACTTCGAGCGCCTGATGGACGACGCGACTCTCCTTTCCTGTTCCGAGTTCGGCGCGGCGCTAGTCTCCCACATGTGAGTGATTGTTTTGAATTTCGCTTCACTCAACTTGTGCGAGCCTTTGCTCAGGGCTCTCGATAACATCGGTTACGAACATCCGACGCCGATTCAGGAGGAAGCAATTCCTTACTTGCTCGAGGGCAGAGATGTGTTGGGTTGTGCTCAAACCGGTACCGGAAAAACCGCGGCTTTTTCTCTACCAATCCTTCACATATTGGCCGAAAAACATCACAATGGCCCTCGAAAAATTCGCACATTAATACTCTGTCCAACAAGAGAATTGGCAGCACAAATTCACGAGAATATCGAATTGTACGCTGCCAAACTAGATATTCGCAGCATGGTCATGTTCGGCGGAGTCAGTCAGAAACCGCAGGAGAGGAATTTGCGCCGAGGAGTCGACATATTGGTGGCAACGCCAGGGAGGCTCCTCGACCTAATCAGCCAACGTTTGGTCGACCTCTCGAAGGTGGAGTTTCTCGTTCTCGACGAGGCCGACCGAATGCTCGATATGGGTTTCATTCGCGACATTCAGAAGATTTTGGCCCACGTTCCATCAAAGCGCCAAAGTCTGCTATTCAGCGCAACAATCCCACATTCAATCGTTTCATTATCCAAGGATATGCTATTCGATCCGATAAGAATTGATATCACTCCGGAATCGGCGACCGTCGAGGCGATTAAACAATCTCTAATGTTCGTCATGAAAGCCGACAAGCGCCCACTCCTTGCTCATATACTACTCGAAGAAAGTCCAGAAAAGATGCTTGTCTTCGGCCGCACCAAACACGGCTGCAACAAGATAGTCAGGCTCCTTGAAAGAGATGGCTTCGAAGCTCTAGCCATCCATGGAAACAAGAGTCAGGGCGCACGTGAGCGCGCCCTAGGCCGCTTCCGCGACGGCACCCTCCAAATCCTCGTCGCAACAGATGTCGCCAGTCGCGGCATCGATGTCTCCGACATCAGTCATGTCATCAATTACGACCTACCCAACGTGCCCGAGGTCTATGTTCATCGCATTGGCAGAACGGGCCGAGCAGGCCAAGGAGGTATCGCAATTGCATTCTGTGATGAGAATGAGGGCGAGTATCTTCGAGGTATCGAGAAAACAATTCGACAAAGCATTCCAGTGAACGAGGAGCATCCATTCCATTCCGCCAAAGCTCAATCGAAGAAGGGCGATAAGGCACCTAAAAAGAAGCAAAACCGAGGTCGCCCACGCCGCATTGGTGTAGAAGACAGAATCAGCCGAAAATCATCTAAATGGCGCGGAAATAAATCCTCAGGAAGGGGCGGCAGCAGCAGCCGAAAATCATCGAATAGAGGTGGAAATAAATCCCCTGGAAGAGGCGGCCACAAGCGCTCTAGGGGAGGCGATCGCACTGGCAATCGTAGCGGTGGTGGCAACCGAAGCCGAAACCGCTCAGGCGGAGCCAATCGTAAGAGATAGTTTTAGAGAAATTTAGTCGAAATCATTCGAGAGATGCTTCTGACCGAATCGATCGGGCGACGAACCCGAGTTTTGGCCAAGCCGTTATCGCTCACGTGGCTTAGAAGAGCTGCAGCATCTTCGCAGCAACTATCACTGCAAGAGCAATTAGCCCATACCTGATCATTTCTGGACTGAGTGCAGCGGACCCCGAACTCAATCGGACTACGCTGTCGT
>CAXGBP010000005.1:0-15229 GCA_964007685.1 uncultured Candidatus Poseidoniales archaeon
AAACTACCTGAAAGATGGTCGACTTCGTCGAGTAAAACGATTGTTTTCATCGAATCAGTATTCCCTCCGGAGAAAGCGGCTAACGAAATGTGCTGGCTGCCCCGAGTAGCAGCCCTTCGGATGGCTGCTGCGTTGCGTTCTTCAGAGGCATTCAGTTCGATAATAGACCAACCACGCTCCTTTGCCACTGCTTTGGCCAGCGTGGTTTTGCCAACGCCAGGAGGCCCTGAGAGCATTATACCGCGTTTGTCCGGGAGGCGACCTTTGTCCCAACGGTCGAGCCATTGGGCTATGAGTCGGAGTTGTGAATCATTGCCTTCCATCTCACCCATGCGTGTCGGACGGTACTTCTCCGTCCAGTCCTCGAGGGTCTCGGCCGCGCTCACAACACACCCCTATCGTGGAGCCTCATGAAGATTGGTGGTCGGCTTCGACTGGAGCAGACGGATTTCAGAATAATTCCTGAATTGTGCCGGCAGCCATTCGTTCGAGAATTTCATCGACGAAGGCGCGAACCTGCATCTGGTCATCGCGCCTTCGAATCGTCACGCTACCATCCTCTAACGAGGTGTGGTCTACGGTCAGAGCCCATGGAATTCCAATCTCGTCGGCGCGTGCGTAACGCCTTCCAATCGATTTACTCGAATCCATTTCAGCTCGCGCCCGAGGTAGCGAATTGATAGCAGAATTGATCTCTCTAGCAAGTTCGGGCATTCCATCCTTATCGAAGAGTGGAAGCACCACGCAATCGACGCTTGAAATGCCTTCAGCGAGCCTTAGGAATGTGTAGTCCTCTCCCTCTTTCTGGGCTTCTTCGTAAGCGTGGTCGAGGACATGCCAGATGATGCGATCGATACCAAAAGCCGGCTCGATAACGTGAGGCGTGAACCACTCGCCGCTGACGTTAGCTGTCTCCGTCCGGCGCTCAACCATGCTGGAATCAATGGTAACACTGCGCCCATCTGCCAATTGCAACTCGAAGGGCAACTCATCAGGTAATTCACTCAGAGCCTCAAGAGCGGCAACTACAGCCCCTGCATCGGCTCTGAATGTTGGACCTACGACCGCACCATTCGGTGCTAATCGCTCAACGGTCTGCGTGCGAGGTTCAGCGAATTGCCGCCAAGCACGCAATCCCTTTGCCTTCGAGTGCGCCTCGTGACTTTCCAAGTCGTGACAAGTCCGATTTGCAATCCCAACGCACTCGATCCATCCATGCTCACCATGAATCTCACAATCCCAGCAATCCGCTGCGTAATGTGCCATCTCTGTGCTAGCATGCTGACGGAAGCGAATCTGTGCTGGATCGATTCCAACCCCAACAAGGAAATCCCAAGTCCGCGCTAGGAAGCAAGCAACGGTAGAGTGTCTGACGATGCCAGCATCGAGGGCAGCGCCGAACCCCATTCGCGTCTCACCTGCATGTGGTCCGTCTGGGTCAGGAACTAGGGTGACAATCTCGGTGCGGCGAGCGAGGTCAGCGCTTGGGGGATTTTCTGGGTCGATGAAGTACTCGAGCTCAGCCATATTGAACTCGCGAAGCCGAATCATTCCCTGCCTCGGGCTAATCTCGTTACGGTATCCCTTTCCAGTCTGAATTGCACCGAAAGGCAGCTTTTGTCGAAAGTGTCGATACAGCGCAGGATAGAGCATGAACATGCCCTGCGCTGTCTCGGGCCGCATGAATGCGGTACGACCAGCGCTCATAGCGCCTATTTGAGTCGAGAACATCAGATTCATCGGTTGAGCTGCAGTCCAAGCAGTATCTGAGCACGATGGGCATTCTATTCCTGATGCGAGAAGCCCATCGATTGCATCCGCAGCTAGTGAATCTGCGTTTGGATGCAGGTGCTCTACCAAGTGATCAGCACGGAAGACTGAGCCACAGGCTCGGCATTCAGTCATCAAATCGTTGAATTCGCCGACGTGACCGCTAGCAACCAAAACTGCTTCAGGAGTAATCGTCGGCGAGTCAATTTCGACAATGTCGCCGTGACTCAACCAGTGGTCAACCCATTTCTGAGTCAGACGGCGACGAATAGCAGCGCCCACCGGTCCGTAATCGATGAGTCCAGAAACCCCACCATAGATGTCGAAGGCTGGCAGCACTATGCCGCGCCGCTTCAGCATAGCCGACAATCTCTCGAGCCGCCTCTCCTCAGCCATCTCTAACGGCGAGGCGACCGTCCGCCTGTCTTTCAAGCCATCCTCAATCCATTGGCTAAGAACACCCGACAGAGCACCTGATGAGTTAGAGCCGGAAGGCCCTCAATTTACCATTGGGAGGTGCATTATGCCCGTTCAGTACATAGTACTGTACGATTTATGGAAGCGAAGCGTTCATGTACGGTATCAATGCGCTGTACCGTCCGTAGTGTGAGGCGAAGTAATGCCAAAAATCGAGTATGTGGAGGATAGCTGGGAGGCCGAGCAATTGCTCGAAAGTCTTTCACCACCTGTGCGCAACTGGTTCAAGGATAAGTTCCCTGACTTCACCGAACCTCAGAAACTTGCAATACCACGTATCCTCAATGGTGAACATCTCTTGCTTTGTTCGCCTACAGGGTCTGGTAAGACACTGACTGCCTTCCTGACGATTATTGACGATCTTGTGCGTAAATCGTTAGATGGGTCTCTAGGTAATTCGATTCAGTGTGTTTACATCTCACCAATCAAAGCACTGGCAAATGATATTCAGAAGAATCTCATCGGTCCTTTGACTGAGATACGAGAGCGTTACCTGCCGAGTAGGGCGAAGGAGATCAAGGTCGGTCTGAGGACTGGAGACACCAGTCGTAGGGACCGTGAAAGGATGCTTCGCAAGCCTCCTCACATACTGATTACGACTCCTGAATCACTGGGATTGGCTTTGGCTTCGAAGCGCTTCAGACCCTTACTCAACGAGCTACAGTGGATGATTATCGATGAGATGCATTCGCTGGTGCCGACCAAGCGAGGTACTCACCTCGCTCTGAGCCTTGCCTTGATGGATAGCGTGATTGATTCTCAGGTGCAGCGAATCGGTATTTCGGCGACGATGGAACCGTTGGATGCTGTTGCCGAATTCTTGGTTGCCAGCGATTCGCGTGAAAGTGACGCAGAACCTCAGCACGTTGCTATTGCGAAGGTATCTGGTTCGAGGCGTCTCGATTTAGACATCATCCTCCCGACACCTCGATTCTCATCTTTGCCGGTTAAGGAAATCCTCGACCACAATGTCGATCGCATCAAAGAAATCGTCGAGGCTCATACGACGACATTGGTTTTCGTCAATACTCGACAGATGACCGAGACGGTAGTTCAGAAACTGAAGATTCTCGGAACCGAAGGAGTTGAAGGCCATCACGGTTCTATGGACAAAGCCATTCGTCTCGATGTCGAGCAGCGCTTGAAGAATGGATTATTGCGCAGTGTCGTATCATCATCTTCCCTTGAAATGGGTATCGATATTGGTTCGGTAGACTGTGTGATTCAGGTCGGCAGTCCGGGTTCTATTGCCACAGGATTGCAGAGGATTGGACGTGCAGGTCACCAAGTCGACGGACTGCCGCGAGCGCGATTGCTACCAACATCTCCGCAAGACTTACTCGAAATGGTATCGTTACAAAACGGCATCTTACGTGGGTCAATGGATCTACTAAAATTCCCACAAAACTCTCTCGACGTGCTTGCGCAATTCTTGATTGGTCTGACCATCATCAGGGAGTGGGACATAGATGAGGCATACGAACTTGTGACCGCGGCTTGGCCTTATCGAGAATTACCATATGATGATTTTATCGAGGTTCTTGATCTATTAGAGGAGGAACGTCGAGTCTGGGTCGATTGGGAAGAAAATCGCTTCGGGAAGCGTGGCTATGCGCAGATGATTTACTACACCAACATAGGCACCATCGCTCCCAGCAATAACTACCTCGTTTTCACCTCAGACGGGACTCTCGTCGGTCAATTATCCGGTGGATTCGTTGCGAGCCTTCGGAATGGGGACGTCTTCTTGCTTGGAGGTTCGACATACCGAGTTTCCAGCATTCGAGGAACCCGAGTGAATGTGACTTCAGCTACGGGTTACCGCCCGACGATACCATCGTGGGCTGGTGAGGCAAATAGCCGCACTAACGAACTGAGTTCCGAGGTTCTTGACGTGCTTGAACGATCATCGACTATGGTGCGAATGGGGAGAGACGTCCGTCCGTTGTTGACGGATGTCTATGGATTGAATAGGCCTGTGGCGAATGCTCTGGCGAATTATCTTGATGAGCATTGTGCGACCACTTTCCAAGTTCCTAGCCGCGACCGGATTATCGTTGAACAGGTCGCCGGTCCCCTTCCAACTTACATCGTGACTACTTGTCGTGGTCGCGCGTTCAATCTCGCACTCGGCTATCTATTCGCTGGAATTGCCGTGCGTGACAACATAATCGTCAATGAAATCTCATTCGATGAAAATGGCTTCATGATCAAACTGAGTCATGAGGTTGAGATTTCGAAAATCCCTGACTTATTCAAGGATGGTTCGAGTCGAGAAGTTCTTCAGCGATACATGCTTGATTCGCAACTTTTCGCCAAGAGATTTCGCGAGGTCTCAAGTCGAAGTATGCTGAATCCTCGGCGTATAGGTGCGGACGAGGTCAGCCCAAAGCAATTCCAGAATCGCGCTGAACAAATCCTTCGTGCTCATCGGCAAATGGAGGATTCAGTACTCATCCGTGAGGCGATGAGTGAGATTCTAACCAGTGACCTTGAGATGAATGAGCTCTCTGATTTCATTTCGCGTATGGACAGCGAGGATGTCAGAATCGTTCATCGAAGGGTGAAGATGCCTTCGCCATTGGGAATGACTCTATTCATGTCCTCATTCGAGGATTTGCTGAGTTTGAGAACTCGTGCTTATCTGATCAAGGATATCGATCCTGAGATTCTTCGCCGATTGTTAGGCGCTCGTTCGCTAGCAACAGATCTCGACCGTGAGAGGCTTGGCCAGTATTACCAAGACAAGGTCGCAGTGCCGAACTCTGCAATGGGCCTGTTGAGGCTGATGGACATGGGTGGTGGATTAGAGAAGACCCTGACTCATCCACTATATTCTGAGAAACTCAAGAGTCTCGAGTTCGATCAACTGCGTGCTTGGGTCTACGAACTCGCTGAGCGCGGACTAATTACCAAGGTGCGCAATACCGGCCATTCACAGATTGATGACAAATGGTTCTCGGAACGCATGGCCGGAGTGCACGGAACTCTTGGATGTCTTGCCGCCTCCGGCGCGGATGAGATGGATGATTTACGCTCTCTCTATACTGGCGGTCTAACCTTTGACATTGGAAAGGATTTCACAGCTGGTCAGGCCGGAACTTGGAAGCAAACTTCACTTTCTGACCCAATCGATTGTCTCCGCCTCAAACTACTCGATATGCTGGGCTCTGAGGGGCCGCGAACCTTGGACAAATTGGCGGATAGGCTTCCATTTCCACGGGCCCAGGTCGAATCAGTTCTGCAAGAACTCGAGATGCGCAACCTTGTTTCTATCGGCTTCTTTACACAGACTGAAGATGGAGAATACATCCTACGTGTCGACGAATATCGCATTACGGGAGGACAGGTTGAGGTCATCGATTATCGAACTCTTCAGACCTTGATTTTGCACAAGTCGTTCAAGCAATACAAAGAGCCGGCTGAGGCGATTCGTAATCTTCTTCTTGTCCAGCGTCGCGACGAGATGTTACATCGCGTGAAAGATTACAGATTCCGTGATTGGAAGGATATCAAACATGACCCAGATGTCATCAATGGTCGCTTACTGCACAACCGAGTCGGCTATACGATGGAAGATCAATTGCCTCTTGTTCTAGGTCTGCGCGGAGATCCTTGGATTGGCCCTCTAGAAGAGGAATTACTGGAGAAGATTCCGAAGGATGGAATGAGCCGGATGGAACTCTTCGCCGATTACCCAAAGGGCAAGGAACACGTGCATATTCAGCGCTCTTTGAAGAGTGCCTTGGCAAACCTCGAGCGTCAACTACTCATTGCAAAGAAATACATCGAATTGCCGAATCGAAAGCGCTCGCTTGCCGTCTTCCACCGGATTCACGAGCGCGTTAAACCAATGAAATTCGATGAGGCTGTCAAGAACCTCATCGAGAGGATTGGGCCAGTCCGCCTCCACACTTTGCGTTTCTTTGTCTCTCGGCCAGTCGAAGAATTGGCCGAGACTCTTCGCGAGCTCGAAAACTCGGATCGAATTGTCCGCATCGTCGCTCTGCAACCCGATCCGACTGATTATTACTCAAGTCACGAGGATGCTGAGAAACTCCTCTCACCAATGGCCGAAGACCGTACCATGCGTATTCTCTCTCAGTCGGACCCGTTCTGTTCTCGCTTCATCCAAGAGGTCCGACTTATGCTCAAACAGGGATGGTACCATCCTGTTTTCAAGGGGGTAGATCCAGTTGGTCGAATCCTCATGTTTGTTGTAAATGATTACCTTGAAATCAAGGATATCAACATCCCTCACTCATACCTCGACGAATTCAAGGATACTTTCGACGAGCTATTGGAAAATTATCGAGACCGGCTCGTCGACGTATCGGTTATTCACGCCTTCAACGGCGTCCCAGTCCACGATTGTGATGAGAATGTACAACAGATCTTGACCGATCTTGGCTTCGAATCGATGGGAGATGGGGAGCGCTATATCCGCGGAGGTATAGTCGATCCGCAGCCGCGCAAGAAGATCAATCGCATTCTTTTCCACCATCATTCAATGCATCAGAAAACTCGCTACGAGAATGAAACCATCGCGCTTGAACACTTAGACGAATTGCGCGATGATTTCGCTTTACGTGGTCGCTGTGAAATGTTCCGCGTCAACCTCAAATCGATGGCTGCTGCCCATCAACTCCACCAAGGAACCAACCTTCGCGGCCACCTTGTCTGGGCTCGTATGGCTCACTTCCAGAGGCTGCTGACAATACGGAATGTACCTGCTCCTGAGGAGGATGAGGATATTCTGCAATTCTTCCGCGAGCACCACGATCCAACCATCTTCATGGAAAGGCATGCGATGAGGCGAGGCGAATTCCGCAAACTCATTTCACCACTGGTAAGAAGTGGCCACCTTGTTCAGGATTACCGTGGTGGCTTCAAAGCGGTCGAGCCGCTTCAAGGGTCTGATCTTTGGGAAGTCAAACGCGATTACCTGCGAGACCTCGTTCAGCATTATCCAGTAATCACTCTCAAACAAGTCGAGAGGCTTGCAGGATCACCATTCTCGGCCGAAGAAATTTCAGATGTGATGCGTGAATTCGAAGAGGATGGAACTCTCATCAAAGGATTCCTCGTCGATGATATGCACGATGTCTGTTGGGGTAGACATGCATTATTGGATGGGGCGGATGAAATTTCTCGCACACGTGACCTTGTGATCCCGCCTTCTGACCCACTAATCCACTACTTCGGCAGCCTGCTTCGTGAAAGATTCGGTTACGGTTCGGCATACCTTGTGTTCCACCGTGAAGAGCCTGTGGCCGCATTCAAGGCAAATACTAGGGAGGGAGTAATCCACATCACCGATTTCGTCGGTGATTCGAACCTTGAGAAAGAGGCTCTGCGAGTGATGAAGGAATTCGCCTGGGAGCACGATATGCCATTGCGTGGGAAATTTTACGAGCGCCTACGAACCCGTTGATGCTTCAGATGTCGAAGTTCCACGCAACTGTCGCGGAAGAAGTCGCATGATATTCCTGTGAAGCTCAGGAAGTAAGTCGAAAAGAGCGATAGCCATCAAAAACATCGCAAATAGACTGGCCGCTTTTGCAGCGTAACTATGACTGAAATCGAACATACTCAAACCTAAGAGATCCCAATTTTGATACTCATCGGTCAACCAAACTATTCCTGCATTTCGAAATGTGTTGAGGATGTGGATTGTTGGTAAAGCGATCAGCAATCCTCGGGCACGGCGATTCCATGGAACGGTTTGAAGTGCGACGATTGCGCCTACAAAAATAATCATCGATTGAAGGCCGGAGCAACTGAGGATGAAGCCGATATTGACCTCTTCTCCAGTAGCGTGGTACATTGGAATGAAGAATCCACCATCACCCAAAGGTGCCGTCAAAAGAAACATATTTCCATTCCATTCAGAGAGTGGAATCTCACCTGCGCCATTCAGATCTACCATCACTTCACCCATCGTATAAGCTCCTAGTCCTGCGAACTCAAGCATCCACTCTGCACTGTGAGCGGTCATCATTACGAATGCCACATTGAGGTATGGGATACTGTACACGACATGGTAGGGTATCATCGACCAAGCTACCATACCTCTGAACCAGACGATTGATTCTCTGGTTTCAGATGATAATGTGTGAAGGCGGGCGGCTTCCAAATAAGCGAGGATAAAACCGCCTGGAAGTGCTCCAGCCGTCATCAAGACGAGAACAGGATCTCCAATCTTGACGTAATACTCCGAAAGCAGGTAAATGAACAAGCCAAGCATAATCCAGCCAGCTGCTGCGAGTTTTCCAGAGTATGCTTCTTTTGACTTGGAAAAGGAACCAGCTAGGAGCACCATCCCGAGGCTTCCGATGAGCAAACGCATACCCTCTCCGGTAAAACCGATGGACTCGGCGACAGTGTCCAATACTGCCCCGATGGGTTCCTGCATTGAACCGACTCCAATCATCAACTCGTAAATAGGATGCCCTCGCCGGTTCGGCTCAGGGAGCATCATGGCCTTCGATTTCGATTCGTTCGCCAAGGATTACATTGGCGACTTGCGTAGAACCCTCGCGGACGTCTCGTTAGAACAGATTCAGGCTTTATTGAGTGAATTGACTGCTGTCGGCGAACGCGGCGGCAGCGTTCACATGATTGGTAATGGTGGGAGCGCAGCCACGCCCTCACACAGTGCTGGAGATTGGTCAAAGGAATTGGGAATTCCAACCATTGCCCACACCGACAATATCTCCTCTTTTACGGCGTGGGCCAATGATACCGATTACTCGAATGTGTTCGCCGGTCAATTGGCAACATTTGCTAAGGCGGGAGATTTGGTAATCGCTTATTCTGGTTCTGGAAATTCAGCCAATGTTCTGAATGGAATTTCAATGGCTAAAGATGCTGGTTGTCGCACCGCTGCGGTAACTGGCGACTACAATGGCGGTGCTGGCGGTGCGTTGGCTGGGATGGTCGATGTGGCAATCGTTGTCCCAACGACCTCAATGGAACGAATTGAGGATATGCAGCTAGTCATCAACCACATCGTCAAAGAAGCGATGAAGGTCCAGCGCGGCCAGTGATATCATGTTGGAACCGCATCGCGATTCTGCGGGCTTGACAGATACTCTCGAACTAGATGCTCTCCCTGGCGGAATCGAGTGGGATGGGCGTATCGCCTATCTCGATCGAGATGGCGTATTGAATATCGGCAGTGAAGAATATGTCAATTCGCCTGCAGAGGTAGTTTTGCTTCCAGATGCGGGGTCTTCTGTTGGCCGGCTTCGTCGAGCAGGATATCGTATCGTCATCGTAACGAATCAATCTCCTGTAGGGCGTGGTCATTGGGACTCAGCGAATATGGATTCAATTCATGCACGCTTGCGTGAAATACTGCTCACTGAGGATGTGGATGCTCACCTCGATCTCGTGCTTTACTCGCCCTATGCTCCATGGGAAGGAGCTTGGGCGCGCAAACCACATCCTGGTATGTTAGAGGCTGGTCGTCAATTGCTTGATGCGGCCGCTGAAGACATTGATTTCGCGACACTGCGGCTAATGTTTGACGACGATTGGCAGGACAGGCCTGATGAGTCAACCTCATTCATGGTCGGTGACAGAGGTGTCGATATGGCTGCCGCACTCGCCTTTGGGGTAACCGGTATCCGTTGTAATCCCGATATCGGCCTTTCAGGGGTTGTTGATTCTATACTGGGGGGTGCCGCGTGAGCGGTACCCATGTGAAAAGTGTCGTCCGAATCGCTTTGGATGACACAGACCATGTCGATCACGCGTGTACAACCGAGCATTTCCAGCGATTGCTGTCAATGCTCGAAGTAGGCGTCGATGACTTCTCAGTTATCGAGAGACGTCTGGTAAGACTTTGGCCTTTCGCACCGAAGAGGACGCGGGGTAATGCTGCATTGTCGGCAGTGTGCGAATTAGGCCACGGTACTTTGGACGATGTGAATAAAATTTGTAAGAAATTCATCGAAGATTTGGCGCTCGAAATCGAGACTGAATATCCTGGTGAAGGCCAACGACCCGACCCTTGCTTGCTCGTCTCAAATGTGGAATTTCCTGAGGAATGGTATTGGCAAGCCGTTAGGCGTGAAGTCAACTTGAAAACACGTTTAGAAGATCTACCTGATAGCGCCATTATCCACTCGATTTCCCATCATCCGGCTGGGCTTATCGGTGCGAGTTCTGCAATCGCTTGGAACCCCTCGCAGGGTAGCACTTGGGAATTAATCGCTTGGCGTCAGTCGAATCGAATCAGAACGAATCGTGAAGTTGCGCAACAGTCGATTATCGATATGTCAGAGAAGTTTCCTGGAACATTCGCCAATAGAGATCCTACTACAGGCCGTGGCATGATTATGCCCCGCACAAATTGTCCAGTTCTTTACGGCGTGCGTGGGAATTCCGCAGAAGAGGTCTCAGATGCTCACAAATTCATGCAGTCCCGAGACGATGTCGAGACCTGTGAAACTTGGGCAATCCATCGAACAAATCAGGTTTCGGACGATCATTTGCTGGGCTATCATAGCGCAGTTGTAAGCGGTTTGCCCAACGAAGTACAAGGGGGGCATTCCTCAGTTTTGGTTTGGGATGGTGAGGTTGGAACAACTCTGGTAGCCTTTGCTGAGAGTGGACCAGTCAACGTGTTATTGCGGAGCACGAGACCGGGTGATGAAGTCGATTGGCTGGGCCTCAAAGCTCCTTCAGATGAAATTCACCTAGAGCGATTACGTGTAAAATCCACAGTCCCAAGAACGGGAGAGCGACCTAGCTGTTGCGACAAAGCCATGCGCAGTGCCGGTAAAGGCCAGGGGCTCCGCTGCACGATTTGTGGTTCCATCAAAGAAAAAACATGGAAAATTGAATCAATATCATTCGACGGGCAAAACGATGGTTGGGTTGAGCCGACCACAGCCAATCGAAGACATCTCGCTATGCCCTTGGAACGTTCACTCCCGAGTCCCGCGAAGAATCAAGACTGAGTCGCGGTTGCGAAATCCATGGCCGCTGACAGTCAAACGATTGCGGCAGTCTTGTTGAGCCTCTCCGCCGCAGGTCTAATTTGGTTCATTCTGCGCTTACGCCAGCGACGTAGATTGGATATTGTTGAGGTTGAGAAGGAATACTCCGGGCAAGCGAAGAGTCCCGAGAATCTGATGGTTCCTGATGAAAATGCGCTCGCTGAATTGGACCGTTTATTGGAATCAACTCTCGAATCTGAAGAATGATTATGTGGGGAAAAACCCGCTATTTTTCAACTCTAATTCGTAGTGCAACTTTCCATCGACAAGTTTTCTCCGGTTTCTTATTCCATCAACGCGGAAGAGCCAAGTCTGTCGAACCCCATCCAATTGCTCACCTCGGCTCCTCCATGGTTCTCCGATTCCTGAGGGTGACTCGTAGGCCTTCGCTGTGAGAACCAATCGGGTATTTATGGCCGCGCTGATGATTGAACGCGCCGCTTTCAGATCGCTTGCTGGCGCACGGCCGCTCGATGGACACCAATCATCGATGATGACAATATCAGATTCATTGAGGCGAGAGATGAGTGGTCCAACCGCCTTTGCTCTAGTAAGTGGATCATCTCCGAATTCTATGATGAATAGACGCTCGAGTTGTTGCTCATTCAGGTTTGTCAATATTTGTCTAGTTCTGACTGGGTCTGGTGCTGTTCTTCCGAGCCAAACAACTCGAGAATTCGCCTCTAGAACAGCTGCTGCGAGGCTGAGGCATAGGCTGGTGCCACCAATCCCCGCTTCCACTGAGAGGTGGACTGGCCCTGAGTCAAGGTCGAGCATGAGGATTGCTTCGCGAACTCAGGGTGGATGAGGATTGCTATCCTTGGGCGACTCTGAGCGGATATGCTCAAGGACTCGCCGACGGTCGATTCATCGATGGCTGAGAGAATACGTAGGCGGGAAGCGCCGGCGTTTGAAGAGAAGGATTCCAATCTCTTCGTCGCGTTACAAGAAGATGGATTCTTCAATACGGCTCTGAATGATTCCAATCAATACGGTCCTCATACGATGATTATCCTGCTTGGAATTGTCGCGACAATCACCGGAGCAGCTCTACTTGCCCTGATGTTCATCTATTGATTCTAAGTTCTTCTTCGATTATTCAATCGCTGCGCGCGCGAGGGCGACTGATTCATCGACGATCTCTCCGCTGACGCCCAAATGGTTCATCGGATTGAAAAGTTGGTCTAGTTCATCAGAAGTGAAAGCAGTGGTAATCTCCGCATCCTCGCCGCAAACCTCTCGCAGGTGACGGCGGTCGGCAACGGCAATCATTGAGGCACTTCTGAGAACCTCATGCGCTTGGTCACGGTGCATTCCAGTGTCGACGAGGGCAAGCATGAGTTTCTCAGCCATGACTAGTCCGTTTTGAGATTCGATATTGGCGAGCATCCGCTCGGCATCGACGACGCACTTGCTCATCACTCGGTCAGTCTTGACAAGGATGTCGTCGAGTAGAATCATTGCGTGTGATAGAGTGAAACGCTCACTCGATGAGTTCGCAAGATCGCGCTCGTGCCAGAGTAGTGCATTTTGGTAAGACGGGATTATCATCGCTCGGACAATACGGGCGAGACCGGATGCGTTCTCAGCAGTAATCGGATTACGCTTGTGAGCCATGGTTGACGATCCGACTTGCTTCTCGTCATCGAACCATTCTCCGACCTCGGCAATTTCCGAGCGTTGGAGATTGCGAACTTCTTGCATCAACTTTTCGACTGAGGCAGCGACATTGGCCATCCACCCAACCCACTCGATGTAGCGGTCGCGGCCAACGACTTGTGTTGTCGCGACTGGGACACTCAATCCAAGATGTTCAAGGATGAGCCTCTGAAGTTCCTTTGCATTCTCGCCTTGGGCTGCTCCTGTGCCGACAGCGCCGAGGAATTTGCCTGTGATAGCGCGAGCCTCAAGCTCGTCGAGGCGCACGAGATGGCGGCGGAATTCATCAACGAATACTGCAACCTTCAATCCGAAGGTAATCGGAACCGCCGCCTGACCATGTGTTCGCCCGAGCATCACTGTGTTGCGCTCTCGCTCAGCCAAGTCACAAAGAGTCGCCAATACTTGCTTCAGCATCGCGCGTTGCATAACAATTGAATCGCGAATCTGCAGTGCGACGGCTGAATCGACAATATCATTGCTCGTCGCACCCAAGTGGATACACCAAGCGGCTTCGCCAGCTTGCTCAGCCATTGCCTTCGTGAGCGCCATGATATCGTGGCGAGTCTCAGCCTCAATTTCGTCGACCCGATCTGCAGTTACGATACCAGGGTCTGAGATGTCTGCAATCTTATCATAATGCTCCGCGCTCACGCGCCCGAGCTGACAATGAGCCCAAACTAGGGCGCGCTCGACATCCAATTGTCGAGTATGCCGTCCCTCTCTAGACCAGATGTCTTTGGCTTCAGGCCGGCCGTAACGGTAGTCTAGTGGTGATACAGACACTACGTTCCCCGTGTGCCGTCGACTTGACGCCCCCCCTTGAGACTAGCGGATGATGGATAAGAGGCGAAAAGCATCACTGAGAGGCTAATGCAGCACTATCGAGTATCCACACGCCTCTTCTGCCAGACCATTGCGGATGGCCCGAAATATCGAGGGTATGTTGGAGGTGGGGTGCGCCGACGACAATGGTTTCGAATTCTCCCCCTTCGCCATCTAAATTGAATCGATTACGCTTTGCAGCGAGGGACAGTTTCGAAAGGCTCTGCTCGTCTATTTTTACCCCCAACCATTCTTCGCCAAGTCCGTCGGTTGAAACCGATACAATTCTGACATCGAATCCGTGATCTACCAGCGATTGCATGTGTTCTTCTGATGAATGATGCCAGAGTGGACAGTAAGAAATCAAACCTAACCGCTCGCACATTCGCTCGATGCGCGTTTTCTGGTAATCAGACCGAAGCGCTCCAACGACCAGCGCATCGACTTCCAAAACCCCTTCTTGCAAAATCAACTTCTCTGGAAATTTGACTGACGGCGAATCTGCGCGTACCCGCTCGTATGCAGTCGAAACATCGCATCTACCTCTGATGGCGGCCTCTAGGTCATCGATTTCAGATTCTTCCACACCCTCCGAAAGAACTGGTAGCCAAGGAACTCCCATCGAGGCTGCCTGTAATCCAGCCAGCGAAGTATTCGGCAATTGAAACATCATCGAATCATCTGAAGTGACATGCACGGTGACAAGTGATTCGACCGACCAACCTTGCATCAACGCCCACCAACAGGCGTAGGTCGAGTCCTTCCCCGCTGAAGAGAGGACTGCAACGCGCATGACTCAGCGGAAGGACTCGCGCCCATCAATTCACCCGTGACAAAGGCATTCTCTATACTGCAGCATAGCCATACATCCCGCAATCTTGCACCCCAACCTTTCCGAGCCAAGCGAGAAGGGACCGCGACCAAGGTTGATAAGAGGCCGGCGGGGGACCATCTGCGTTAGCCATGCAGCCAAGCGGACGTGGATATGACCATGGGGTTTCGACCTTCTCGCCAGATGGACGATTGTACCAAGTCGAGTATGCTCGAGAATCTGTGAAACGTGGGACTACTACGGTCGGACTCAAGTTCCGTGATGGAGTAGTTCTTATCGTTGACAAGCGGATTTCAAGCAAGTTGGTTATTATCGATTCAATCGAGAAGATGTATCAGATTGACGGCCACGTCGGATTCACTACTTCGGGACTCGTGGCCGACGCGAGACAACTCGTCGATCGTGCTCGCGTTCAGTGCCAAGTCAACAGGATGACCTATGGTGATGCGATACCTGTCACCACTCTGGTAAAGAAAATGTGTGACTACATGCAATCTTTCACACAATATGGTGGTGCTAGGCCCTTTGGCACTGCCTTGTTAATCGCTGGAGTAGATGCCGAGGGTGTGCATCTCTTCGAGACTGACCCTAGTGGAGCTTACCAGTCGTATCATGCTGGCGCAATCGGTCGAGGCCGAGCGTCTGTAATCGACCACTT
>CAXGBP010000006.1:0-14235 GCA_964007685.1 uncultured Candidatus Poseidoniales archaeon
TGTGGAAGCGAAATGGTGAGGCAAAACCTGCTGCTCTCAGAGTTGCAACGACTGGACTCGAATCGATTCCTGGATTTCATACGGAAGAAGCCGAATCGGCCTTGGCTGACTGGAATGGAAAGGAATCCGTCAATGCGATGGCCGAAGCAATTCGAAAAGCCGTCAAACCGGTTCAAAACACGTGGTACGCCCCTTCCTATAGGAGAAAGATGGTGAAGGTCCTAACGCGTAGGGCGTGTGCAGGGATGCTGAGGTGAGTCGAATGAAGTCTAGAATTATGGTTCTAAGCGTCATCGCCATGATGCTCTTACCGATGCTCCCAGGTGTTGTCGCTCAGCCAGATCCTTCGATAGGAAACTGGGAACTCGGGATTGATTATCCACAAGAAGATGATTCGAATCCCTTTGTAGTCAGCATTGGAGGAAGCGCACTAATCAATTTCTGGGTGGCCAATGATGGATTGTTTAACATCAAGGTGACTTTCGAATACGAAGTCCCTTGGGATGCTCAATTCTCAGGTCCGGAATCAGCGACCATAGGCCCAGGTACAAATAGCTCGTTTTCAATGATGGTCGCTGGCATCGATGTCTATTCGATCGATGCGATGACCAAGGATGCATTCACAATCAGCGCCAACCTCGAAGAGCGCAGTGGGATTCCTGCAGTGATTCCTGAGACTCAAGAGAAAACCGGCGACCTTGAGATTCCTGAGATTTTCCAACTTAACGTGGATATCGCTGACGCGGTGGGACCAATCAATGCAGGAACTGATACGGTTCTGAGAGTCACGGTTACCAATCGAGGTAATGCCCGTGACAAGATTCGAGAGATTGACATCAGCGATGACTGCCCTCTGCTGACGACTAACGAAGGACTCGATGTTCTTCTTTCTCGAAACATCGAGAAGGGCGCTACGACTACGGCTGACCTTGAGGTGATGGTTTCAGAAAGCCATCCGAAGCGGAATTGTCGCATCGAGGTTACAATAGCTTCCGAAGGAGCCGATGGTGCCCAGCTCTCTACAGACTTCACGAGAGTCAATGTCGAACCACCTCCGACCCAGAATAATGATGATGATGAAACGGGAGACTCGACTGACCCTGTCGAAGTGGTCACTTCGAACCTTCCTGCACCTGGTCTAAGCGTCGTTTTGAGCATCCTAATCGGCGCGTTAATCGCACGTACCTCACGACGCTTCTGAAATGGCTGAGTGAACCGCTACCTGAGGCATGTTTTCACCGCACTGGGGTGGTGCAGAATGAGCATCGAGACCTCCGGTTTTCCCATTCTCAAGGTGCCCTGTAATCAACAACATATATCTGTGAAATGAGGTTCGCGTCGAAGCGTAGGTGTGCCCAGCGTACGCTAATGTTGTGAAGAAGGGAATAACAATGGCTAGTGAGAATTCCGAGGATGCCAATTTCACCAACATCGTGGTGGGCTCTCTAGCGACTACTCTCGTCCTCCTTCTTATTCTCCCAATGATCTTCGTCGCGGGCAAGGCTACGTACTATTCAGCGTATACAGATGATGGAAGTGGAGAGGTGGGCGCTCTAGCCCAAGTCACCGATATGCGCGAATCGATGGCCGACGATGAGGGCTACTTCATCGCCAACACGATGTCAACTCCAATGCTGGTCAACGACTGGAAGGATCCACACCGAACTGCTCTGATGATCATCGCCCCTGAGAAGCCAATCGCTGAAACCGAAGCCGACGCGATTTACGACTTCGTGACTCAGAAGGGGGGCAAGGTCATCGTCGCAGCAGACGGGACCAATGCTAACCGCCTCGCTCAGAAATTCGGCGTGACATTCTTCGACGCTCCTCTTAACGATGAAAATCAGTTCTGGCTCGAATATGAGAATGGCGAGGCGATTCGGGGGTCGTGGTTGAACGTCTGGGGTCTGGCTGCCATCTCAGAAGACGTCAACGATATGCCTCCTGCATACCTCAGGCAGGGCTGCGTCGATACAGACGTGCTTGATGAGAACCGACGCAATTGCCGACTCCCAGTGATGTTCCGCTCTCCTACTGGAATGAAGTACGAACCGCTCCCAATGGACACCACCCATCCAAATCACCGTGATGTCAGTATCCTCGCCACAGCCTCTTCATCCGCCTTCATCGATGTGCAGGACAACGGACGAGCGGATGACCCCAAGAATCCCGCTCCAGGTGACCTCTCACTCATCATCCGCATCGATTACCCTAACATCACCGCCTTCGACCAAGTTACCTCAGGTTCTGGAGGATTAGTTGGGGGTAATACACGTGAGCTGGCGGTGACTGGAAGCATCGTCTTCGTCTCCGATGAGGAAGCGTTCTCAAACAGATTGTGGAGCCTTGATGTCGCCCTTGAATACCAAATGAGTTCCTCGTGTGAACAGCACACGGATCACTGCTGGCTCGATGTCACTCGCGAGACATACTGGGAAGGGAATGAGAATTACTTCTCGCTCTTAATCGACGATATGATGGAGCACGATAACAAGAAGCTCGCCAAGTCGATCAGGGATGACAAGGGAGAGTTCCAAGTCGTCTTTGATGAGAGCCGACACGTCACTGGGATTATCTCTGCTCCATTCGTAGAGGCCATGGGAACGGTTGTGCTTCTGACTTCGAATACCTTCCTCAAGTGGCTGGTTGTCCTCAATGTAGGTCTCCTCCTTCTCGTAGCTATGATGGTGGTTCCAGAGAAGGAGAACTGGAGACACGTTTTCGATCTCACGCGTTTCAAGGAGCGACCTCAGAAACTGGACCCAAGCACCTATCGAAAACGCGTGCAACAAGCGCTATTCACTAAGGTCAGAGTACATTACGACCTAACTAGAGACCAGATGGCAATCAAACCGCCAGCTGAAATCCAGACGATGATAGGAGACCCTCGACTCGTCGAACTGGCATATAGCCAGAGCAGAAAATACACTCCCCAAGAATTGCGACAGCTGATGGTTGCGATTCGACGTTGGGGTAAGAACTGAAGAAAAACAAACAATGGAGAGAGAAAAATGACTGAAGAAAAAGCAGCGACTAAGAAGAAGGCCGCAGGCGGTTCAAAGAAGGTGAGTGATAAGCTCGCTGCCGTCGGTGCGATCGGACAAGCGATCGGCACCGAGGTGCAGAAGGTGATCATCGGAAAGAGCCACGTTATCGACAATGTGATGATCAACATCCTGTCCAACGGTAACCTCCTGTTCGAAGATTACCCCGGCCTTGCAAAGACCCTAATGACGAATACGTTCGCCGATGCTCTCGGCTGCGACTTTAAGCGTGTACAATTCACACCTGACCTGTTGCCAGCTGACATCACTGGAACGAATATCTACGATGCGAAGAAGGGAGAATTCACCTTCAAGCCTGGGCCGATATTCTGCAACCTACTCCTGTCTGACGAGATCAACCGTGCGCCACCAAAGACACAAGCGGCTCTGCTCGAAGCCATGCAAGAGTACCAAGTGACCGTCGGAACCGTCACCCACAAACTCCCAGCACCGTTCCTTACAATGGCGACACAGAACCCTGTCGAACAGGAAGGTACCTACCCACTACCAGAAGCCCAACTTGACCGATTCATGTTCAAGATGAGCGTTGGTTACCCAGACCGTGCGGATGAGGACGAGATCCTCGCTCGACGTATCGCCCGAAAGAAGGACGAAGTCGAAGTCGATGTCATCACTGACCCGGCCCGTGTGGTAGCAATGCAGCAAGCCATCGAGGAAGTTTACGTCGACCCAGCTGTACGCATGTACATGGTCGAGATTGTCTCGAGAACCCGTGAAGATCCACGTGTCCTCGTAGGTTCCTCACCACGTGGTTCACAGGCTCTACTGAAGACGAGCCGATCCGCAGCAGCAATGCGCGGACGCGACTTCGTCACACCGGACGATGTGAAGTCGATTGCAACCCTCGCGGTTGCTCACCGATTGATCCTCAAGCCCGAGCACCAGATCAAGGGACTCGAGAATGACGAAGTCATCTCAGACATCCTGCGCCAGGTGCCAGTGCCAACGGTGTGAGACCGAAGGACTGACCGAACATAAGGAGGTGAGAGCCGATGGCATGGAGCAGGAAATCAGCCATGTTCGCCGCGCTGGCGATAGCGTTGTACCTGCTCGGGCTGGTGCTGAGAAATCAGCAACTAGTCACCGTTGCCGTCGTTCTGCTCTCTTTCCTGACCTATGCGGCATTCCGCACCACTCACGCCGATGTCGCTTCTAGTGGCAGGCGGCTAGAGGATGCGGAAGCCAATACAGGCATCCAATTACAATCGATTATCGCCATGCGAAAACTATCATCAGCGAGGGTCTTCGAAGACGGCGAAATCGACGTTGTTCTCAGAATCCAGAACCGATCAACTCTCTCCAAGGTTCTAGAAGTCAGAGATAGGGTACCAGAGGTCATGCGAATCAAGAAGGGTGCGAATTACGTCTTGATGGAACTCGGAGGTCGAAAAGAGACCGAGATCTCCTACACTGTCGAGGCCCCTCTCCGTGGATTCTACACGGTTGGACCTGTCTGCGTACGCGTACAGGATGCATTCGGCCTATTCCACAACGAGCGTGAGATTCATCTGTACGATGATTTCCTCGTCTTCCCCAAGATGGAGGACATCAAGGACGCACTCATCAAGAGTCGCGTTCCGAAGATCTTCACCGGTGCAGTCAACATTCGCAATCCAGGTGAAGGAACGAATTTCTACAACCTGCGCGAGTACATCCCAGGAGACCCAATGAAGAAGGTCAACTGGAAGGCATGGGCTCGCACAGGAAAAATGATGGTCAACGAATACGAGCGCGATGCCGTCTCCGATATCATTCTGATTATCGACAGTCGGTCGGTCAGCGAGACCGGCCCCGTGAGTAGAAACTCACTGGTTTACAGCACGAGGGCAGCCGCCAGTTTGGCTCAGTATTTCCTCTCTCGAAGAGACTCTGTCGGTCTCGTGACTTATGGTGACGAAATTGTCTCTATCGACCGCGATACAGGAAAGAAACAGCTCTACGTGATTCTAACCAAACTCGCAGGCGCGATGGCGAAGGGAAACACTCCTCTCAAGGTTGTCACCAATCGAATTTTGCCGCATATCAATCGAGGTAGCCCAATCATCATTCTGAGCCCGCTCGAAGATGACCCGACCATCATGGATGCGGTACGAGACCTGAGGGCTCGAAACTTCGACGTAACGATTCTCTCACCATCGAGTCTCGAATTCGAATTCGATGCTCGTAGACTCGATCGCACCGGATACGAGGTGCTCAAGACCGAGCGAGATATTCTAATTAGCGAACTACGAGCTCTTGGTGCAAATGTGATGGATTGGGAGCCTGACATGATGTTGGTGACCGCTCTTGCAGGAGCACGAGGATTCTGAGGAGGTGTGAGAAATGGCAGACGATATCAAGGCGGATGGAGCCAGCGACACTGCGCACCTGTATGAGGGGAAGACCGTCAGTTCAGCCCCCCCTAGCCGAAAGAAAGCGGCTGGACGTATGAAGTCCAGCACCGAGATTCCTCGCGACGCGATTCCTGAGATCCATGTTCCATCTTGGATTGAGTCATTCTTTGGGGGACCGATTGTCGCAACGACGAAGTTCCTCCCTGCAAATAACACAGTCTCGATGCTTCAGATGTCCTCGGCTGTGGTACTTCTCGCCCTGACTCTCCTCACTGTTGCTTTCACGCCGGTCTCGGGCACAGCCTGGTTCACTATCGCCAACCTGATTGGAATCCCGATCATTGGTGGAATCATACACATCCTCATCATGGTAATCGGTGCAATCGGTGGAGTCTACGGAATTTTCCAGCGCGATCAAAGAGCATTGTTGGTGTCCTATGTCGCCATGCTCGTTGTCACTCTTCGCTTCGCTGGAAGCAAGGTCGAATTCGGATTCAGCTTCCTACCTGAAGGCGAAATCTTACAGAAGATCCTGCTAATCGCATACGCTGTCTTCTTGGTGATGTACTTCGAATTGACAAGTGGTATCATTCGCTTTTCCATGCTCGACACCTCAATTCGCACCGGCGAGGTCTATGTTATGGGTGAAGGAAAGATCATTCGCCAATATCATCGAGCACTGGCAATTACACCAATGGTCGCGGCTTTGGTAGCTCTGCTAACCCTTCTCATCAACCTCATCGTTCCTGCGATTGTTGGTATCTTCGATAGTGTGCAGGCTGCTAGATTGAGTGAATCTGTTGAACTGACCAGTGTCTACGGCGTCGCGATGGGTACCGCATTTGTGTTTACAATAATCGCCGCGGCCTTCGCGATTAATCTGCCTCTGCGGATTCAGCAAATGCAAGAAAACCGTAACAGCTAGGCAAATCGATTACTCGGACTACTCTGCTCCGAGGTAGCCACCAATCATCCCGAGGTCGGCAAGGACGAGCCTTGCGATGGACTCGACTACAGGCACTGCTCGCGGACCGAGCACTGGGTCGTGGCGTCCAGGAACCTTCAGAGGCCTCTGTTCGCCACTTGGCAGGTGAAGTGTGGATTGCTCGCGAGCGATGCTGCTGGGCGGCTTGAAGTGGACTATGATGCGCATTGGAGCGCCAGTTGAACGGCCGCCCAGTGCACCATCTGCGCTGGCGTCTTCCGCTCCACTCAACACAGGGTGATCTCCGTTGAGATGCCAAGCATCATTGTGTTCAGAGCCGCGCATCCGAGATGCTTCAGTCCCGCGCGAGAATTCAACAGCGCGCGCACCAGGAATCGCCATCATGCCTCGCGCGAGTGCAGGCTCAAGACCATCGAACCATGGCTCGCCTAGCCCAAGCGGCAAACCTTCGATGATACACTCGACGCTTGAGCCAATTGAATCTTGATCCAACCTAATATCCTCGATGAGTGAAGAAAACACCTCACTCGTAGCCTCATCTCGGCAGTTGAGTCGAGCCATCGTCGAATCTTCGGGTAATACAGAATCACGGTCCAACCCGAATAGTGGAGCAGCAACAAGATCTCCAACACTATGCAGATGAGCCTCGACTCTCCAGCCAGCCTCGCTCAGCAGACCACGTAATTGGCTGGCAGCAGAAACCAAACCATAGGTCAGGCGGGCCGACTGTGAACCGCCACCACGAAGATCGGAGGCACCGCCTGAACGAATCTGTTCAGTCAAATCCGCATGTCCGGGGCGTGGCTGGTCAGGGAGGAAGTTGTAGTCCTTTGAACGGGCATCGGAATTCCACGTCAGAAGGAGGATTGGCCAACCGGTCGCTTTGCCTTCGTGAACTCCTGAAATAATCTCACATTCATCGCTCTCCGCACGAGCGCTCAATCCCTTTCGACCCGGCTTACGCCTCTCAATATCGGCTCTCAATGCGTCGATATCAATCTCGGTTCCAGCAGGAATCCCCTCGACGAGAGCACCCACACCGCGACCGTGGCTTTCACCGAAAAGTGTCACACGAACCGAGTCGCCGAGCCTCATTCCCATGGTTAAGTCACTACCTCGAACTTTTGATTGATTGACATTCGAGTTCTAATCCAATTCAACTCTCTTATGTCAAGAAATTGTGTCAATTTGTCAGCCTGATTAGCATCAGCCAAAACGACGATTGCAGGTCCAGAACCCGTGATTGCAGCCGGACAATTGGTCTCAATCTCGATGTCTTCACACAAACGAGTAGCCCCCTCGTCTCCCAACGCCTCAGCTACCAGATGACCATTGAGTCTGAACGCCTCGATTGACCTATCTGTGCGGAGCATCCTAACGACATCTTCGAAGCGATCTCGACGGTCGTGGAACTCAGCGATATTGACCTCAGCCTTAGGCTGATTCCTGATTACGATAAAGACCTCTTTCATTGGAACAATGACAGATTCTGAGAGCGGTTCTGCGACATCAGTCGCAGCGACTAACCACGGGATTGACCAATCTGAGGAGACGGTGATGTCGTCAATTGCTTCGGTGATGCTTACTCCGGCGGTAAGTTGAACCGATGAGAGGAGATCGTTACACATCGCCGCACTCATATTTGTTTGAGTCGCATCACAAAGAGCCCTTTGGGCAGCGACCAAGAGAGCAGTGCTGGACTTCAGGCCCATCCCAATGGGAATCTCAGACTTGACTACCCA
The DNA here is from genome assembly GCA_964007685.1 of uncultured Candidatus Poseidoniales archaeon. Classification (GTDB taxonomy): domain Archaea; phylum Thermoplasmatota; class Poseidoniia; order Poseidoniales; family Thalassarchaeaceae; genus MGIIb-O1. The sequence goes on from CAXGBP010000006.1 coordinate 8,087, forward strand.
ACCGAGTTCTCCGATAGGAAGTGAGAGGTTACGGGCACTCCATCCCTCGAGTAGAAGACACAAGAGCGCTGATTCGTCCTCTGGAATCGGTGTAGGGGCATCAGTCAACATGACTGTCGTTCCCAAGTCAATTGGCACTGCGCACCCGGTGCCACAGCCGGCTGCGTGGAGGAAACTGATGCCAGCGCAGCCATGGCCGATACCGTGGACCTTCATCGCTCGTTCATCTCCCCTGCGACCTTGCGTCCGACATGACGCATGCCGGTCGATGTGCGAACCATAATCCGGTCACCAGCCTGTAATGAGGTGACGCTTAGTGTGCCGTTTTCATCGATGAATCGGACTGTCTCTGCCTGTTGGGCAAGGACTTGTCCGGCTAGCTCACCGATTTCAAAGCGAACGAGAAGGAATGGGCGGCGCTCGATTTTGAGACGACCGATAGAGGCGGGACGAATAGCTCCGCTGGAATCGGTGATGGCGACAGTGTCACCTGCTTCGAGTTCGCTAAGATAACGGGTTGAGCCGTCCGCCATCAGGCAGTAGGCATGGACGGCTCCAGCATTGATGCGGAATGGGCGAGAGGGGACGAATTCGGAAGGAACCGTCTCGCCATGAATCAGAACGAGGGCATTGGCTGAGGAACCGATGAGCATGCCCTCACCGAGGGCGAGCCGCTCAGTAAGATCGACACAGACGCGCTCGCCAACCCCGCCGGACTCGATAGAAGTCACACCGGCGAGAAGCAATTCGACGCTCTCAGTGGATTCCTCAGAATCTTGCGAGTTACGTTCTCCTGCGACGGCTTCAGCGGCGACCCACAATTGCTCATCTGCAGGTAGAAGCAACGCATCCACTCCATGTTGCAAAGCGAATGCAGCCCCATTCAAATCAACAGCCTTCGATATCGCAGCAGCCACGCGAGTTCCACTTCCAGCGGCTGCAGCAACGATGTTCTCCAATGGGATCATCGTCCAATCCGAACATCGAACCAGAATCCAATCGACCATCCCGACTAGAGAAAGAGCCTCATCTTGACCACGATGGTCATCCAAGTGAACAACAGCGACGTCAGCAGTCTCGCCAATCCAAACACGGTCAGCATTACCAGTAAGACCCGAGGAATCCTCACCCTCAAGCCATAATTCCACGCGAATCACCCCAATAGAGCAGCCGCGTCGGCCGCGCTCAAACCATCGTGAACCACTGCACGTAGCGCCCGAACGCGAGCGGCTGGATTACCCGATGAGAATACCTGACGGCCCATGCAAACTCCGCCGCCGCCAGCAGAAATCGCCTGCTCAACCACGCTCAGAACATCGGCGAACGAGCCACCTTCCGGCCCACCCGCTATTAGCACAGGAATAGGTACCGCAGCACAGACCTTTGCGAAAGAGTCCGCATCGCCCGTCCAAGGTACTTTGACAACGTCACAACCGAGTTCCCAAGCCACTCGTGCAGCATGCGCAACCCCTCCAGTTACATCGTCATCGGCAACCACAAGATTCGTACCACGAGGGTAAACCATACCCAAAACAGGCATCCCAATAGCGATTGCCTCGCCGGTCAATTCACCCATTTCGGCGAGCATTTCCGGTTCGGCTTCATCGCCAAGATTAATCTGAGCCGAACAACCACTAGCACCGCGAAATAAGCACTCATCAGCGGTGGCCACACGAATCTTCTCTCCAGCGCGCGCACCGCCATGAACCGTAGAAACTGAGACGTGGCAGATGAAGCCATTCCAGCCTGTTCTCTCAAAGTGATGGGTGAGAGTGCCCTTCTGCAAAACCAGCGCATCCGCGCCACCTTCGATGCAGGCATCGACGACCTCGTCCATCCTTTCAAGTCCCTTTTCAGGGTATGAGGAAATGCCGTGGTCCATTGGAATCCACACTCCGCGTCCGTCAGGGAGCAGGCGGGCGAGCCTCTCGAACTGGGTCTCGGCCATGGGAATCCGCCTGCGCTCTCTCACTTGAAAGGATGCGTTTCGTAAAACTGCAATAATTATCCGCTCCCAAAGGGAGCGGAGACAAATATTCCTCAAAAATTAGAATTTGAAGTCAATGATTAGTGGAGCGTGGTCCGAGCAATCTAAGCCCGCTTGCCGATTTACCTCTGCAGATTCAAAGGCGGCAAATGCAGCATCATTGGCTAGAACGTAATCGATGCGCCAACCTCTGTCGAGTGCCCTCGCTTGACCTCGATTAGACCACCAAGTGTAGGGGCCCTTGCGCTCGCCGAAGTGAATTCGATGCAAATCGTGCCAGCCGCTTGCGAGGAAGCGGCTGAACCATTCTCGCTCATGAGCTAGGAAGCCCGATGTCATCCGATTCCCGCTCGGATTCCAAATATCGTCCTCAGTGTGTGCAATGTTGAGATCTCCGACGAGAACGACTGGTTCGGGTGAGGCTAGGTGCTGCTTCGCCCAGACAAGTAAATCCTCTAACCACTGATCCTTGTAGGCCTGTCTTGCTGGCCCAGAACCGCCATTTGGCAGGTAGATATTGATGCAGGTAAGAGGGCCGCATTTCGTTGTCAGGACTCGCCCCTCAGCATCGTTCGGATCGAGGTTTGTTTCAATGCCCCGTCCGGTATCTTCGATGCCGACTCGCGACATCGAAGCCACGCCCGAGTAACCCTTCTTCTCGGCCGGATGCCAGACGACTTCATGCCCTGTCGGCAACGACCAATCAGCGGGCAATTGCTCGGGCAAAGCCCGAACTTCTTGCAGCAACCAAATATCTGCATCGATCTCCTCAATCCAATCATCCAATCCCTTTCGGATTGCTGCTCGTATTCCATTTAGATTCCAAGACACTACTCTCATCAAATCACCAGTAATCAATTAGAGAAATCTTTGACCTTTTCAACAAGGTCCATTCTGTAAACTCTCCACATGCCAAGCGGGGTCAATGCAACTGAAATAAACAACACAATCCCTACCAAATAAGACGAAATTAATGGGTCTGCATTCACCTTGAAATAAAATGACCATTGAACTAATTGGCTAATCATCCACTGAGTTCCCAATATCGAAAATATAGCCCCAAGAACTCCTCCTATCAAACCGATAGCGAAGTGTTCTCCTAACATCATTGAGCCTATTCGTTTGATAGGAGCGCCTAGAACTCTTAGAGTTGCTAATTCCAAATCTCTCTCGGCCAAATTAATGATCAAGGTGTTGAACAAAACGACGATTGCAATTACAACCCCTAGAAACTGAATAGCAATGAAGAATGCTTGCTGTTTTTCCATCAGAGATTCCATTGCATCGATTGTTTCTTGTTTGTCGATTATACCTATTGACATGTCTCCTAAATCAGTAGTTTGGTCGAACCCATCTGGATAAGAAAGTAAGACCGAGGTTGCTTCTAAATCAACCTCTGCTGCCAAATCAGCTCGATGGAAGTAAACTGTTCGGGTGATTTCTCCCTCTGTTATTCCTACAATTTTGAAATCTACTGCTTGAGAACCAAATCGTAATGTCTGAACCTCACCAACATCCCAACCAAGGAAGTGTTGTATCCCTTCGTCAACAAGAGCTTCTGGAGGGTCAGTCCCCCCGCTTGGAAGGCTTCCTTCAACCAAATTGAGGGTCTGCATAGCCTCATTGCCAGAGGTTGAGAATACGTCTAAGCCCATTGCTACCAATTGTCGGGAGTCACCATCAGGGCTAGCTGGCATTGTAAGGAGTAATTCATAATCGAGCGCGTTTTCATCCGCCCATTCTGTAATCGCATCTTCCATCCCGGGGAAGACGATGGCTTGTTGGTCCCAATGCGAATTTTCACCCGCATTACCTAGGAATAGGTCTTCCATAGAATCCATCATGAAGAGCATGGAACCTAAAATCAACATCGAAAGACCCACTGCGAAGAAAGTGAATGCCAATCGAATCGGTTTTCGAGTGCTAGAACGTATAGTCAATCCAATAGTCGTAGGAAGGCGAGATGTGAATTTCTGCATAGTCTTTGAAGAAAGTTTGACCTCGTGTTGACCTCGAAGAACTTTCAGAGGATCTAGATTCGCTGCCTGCCAAGCAGGCCTGATTCCTGAGAACATTACCAGTAACATGGTAATCGCAGATATTTCTAGTATCGATGAATTAAACGCTGAGCCACCTATCGCTGGAATTCCCAAAATTGTTTCGTATACGGATTCCATAGCCGGTGCTCCGAGGAATATTCCTGCAAGGATTCCCAGAATTGTTCCGAATAGGCCGATTAGGGCGGGAGCAAGGATGTAGGAAGGCATTATCGCTGAGCGAGGAATTCCTAGAGTGCGAAGTATTGCAATCTCTCTGGCTTGAGATTGTATTAGTCGCTGCAAACTCAGGAAAATTGTAATCCCAGCTACAACAATCAACATTCCAGTAATTACAGGATAAGTCTTCATCGCACCCTCTGCATCGACTCTCAAGAACTCTACAGATTCTACTCCCGAACGGTCGTAAACAATAGTTGAGGCGTCAATTTCGGTAACAGTAATTGACATCGAATCGATAATCGCAGCCAATTCTTCACCTTCATTATCATCAGTAGATTGAAGGTCATAATCGGGACTATCTAAGATGTCAATCAGAAGCATGTTTGAGGTACCTGAAGAAAGATTAGCCAGTGATTCAAGACCCTCAGAGGTTAGATAACCAGTGGCGAATTTACCAGATTCAGCTGGCACAATAGAACCTGGTGCTGCAAAATATAGATGCATCGGATGATAGCCAAATCCGACGATTGTGAAATTCATTTTTCCTTGACCTGCTCCAATGCTAATCGTATCACCCAATTCGACTTCTAATCCATCAACAGCGTGAGCGTCTAGTACGATTTCATTTGATTCAACAGCTAGACGACCATTACAACAAGAATCTTCAGGCATCCAAACACGGTCTACGTATCCTTCATCGATGCCGTGCCAAACTGCTGGAACTAATCTCTGAGATCCGTCATCATCTGTATCGAATAGTAATCCATCGAGAATCAAACGAGGTTCGCATTCAACCATTGGTAAATCTGCATCTGACCATTGTAGCGATATTTCTTCACACAGGGTTTCTGACTCTGTAGATTCCCAAACTCCTCTGGGGTTCTCAACCCAAACATCTGCTAGATTTACACCCTCTTCTGAATCTTTGTAGATATCAGAATACATGTTTGTAGTCATATGTGCATAATGCCCGAAGGCAATTCCGGACATTACTCCAACCATGATAATCAAGACTACAGCGACAAGCCGCAGTTTACTACGCCAAAGGCTTCGAAAAAGCCTCCTTGTGAGCAACATCTTCAACAAATCACCTCAAGCATCTTGGTCAGTGATTACAATCCCGCTATCCAATCTGATCACTCTAGTTGCATATCTTATCAGAGACTCATCATGAGTGACAAAAACCGTAGTTATTCCTTCGGCTTCACATGCCTTGACAAGGACCTCCATAACCATCGAAGAAGTCTTTGTGTCAAGATTTCCAGTCAATTCATCTCCAAGTAATAATTTTGGTTTCTTAGCTAAACTTCTTGCAATCGCAACTCGCTGTTGCTGACCTCCGCTAATCTCAGTTGGGAAGCGATCAACTTCAGCCTCTAGGCCAACCAAGGCAAGTAACTCTCGAGCTCTCTTCTCATCTCTTCCACCGCTCAATTCCTGAATCAAGAGGATATTTTCAATCACGGTTAAGTCTTGTAATAGATTGAAAAATTGGAAAACATAGCCAATATTATCTCGTCTAAACGTAGTCATATCTTCTGGAGCATTTCGAGGCACTTCTTTGCCTTCGAAAGAGTATGTACCTGCAGTAGGGCTATCTAATGCAGCTATACAATTTAGCAGAGTGGTCTTGCCAGAACCAGAGGGACCTAGGAGAATAATTCGTTCTCCTTCCTTAACCTCTAAATCAACTCCATCAAGAGCCTTGACGGTCCCAGAGACCATCTCGTAATACCGCTTCATATCATTGATTGTAAGCAAGGTGACCGCCATCTGAACCACTACGTGGTTCAATCGCTGGCGGTCTCACCTAATCAATCTGCGGCCCCAGCGAAGAAAGCCATCGAACTGCGGAACAATTCCTCACGACGCTTTCGCTTGTTCCGCATCACATGCATTATCGTGAAGGCAACAGCGAGCAATATCACGAATGGAATGAACGC
>CAXGBP010000007.1:0-11161 GCA_964007685.1 uncultured Candidatus Poseidoniales archaeon
CAGCAAGAACCCCCTTGATATCTGCAAAACGAATACCTACCCGCTCAATCCTATCACGGTAGGCAGGGCCAATTCCACGACCAGTAGTTCCAACCACCTTGTCTGCTGAATCATATAGACGATGGAATGGAAGAATTACTGATGCTCTCTCGGAAATGAATAGACGCTTGCCTTCAGGTCTTTCTCCCGTCAATCCGTGCCATCTGTCCAACTCTTGTTCTAGCACCCACGGGTCAACGACCATGCCATCTCCTAGGACTAGATTACAGTGAGGAGAAGTCACTCCAGAAGGTATCTGATGGAGTTTTATCGTCGTATCACCGAGAACGATTGTATGGCCTGCATTATTGCCACCTTGGAATCGAACTGCCCATGTTGACTGTGGAGCCAACTGGTCTATCGCTTTCCCTTTTCCTTCGTCACCCCACTGGGCTCCGAGCACTACGGTAGCAGGCACCGTAGTCAGTGGCTCTGTGGATGGTGTATGAACTAATTGGTTCAGCCATAACACCTCTGTGTCGACCAGATTGCATTGGGAATGGATTATGAAGGAGAGGCAGGTCGGCCGGACTGCATGGCTCAGAGATTTCCAGTGGCGGAGGAGCGTCTCCTAAACAAGTGGATTTGTATGAAATGTAGTGCAACTCACCGCGGCACTAAGGTTCGTGTGTGCCGTAAGTGTGGCTACTCCGGCCTACGCAAGAAGGCATCCGAGCGCCGTAAGGTTTGATTGAAACAGAATCGAATCGGCAAGTCCCGATTCGATTGCTTGATTTTTTTACCTTCATCTGTTTGTCAGTAATCGAAACGTGTGGACGCCTCAACAATTTTCAACATAGCCCGTGAGGAGTTTTCATGTTAGACTCGGCTCTGGAGGGTTTCGCTCTGAGCATTGGGCTAATATTGGCTCTAGGACCGCAAAATGTCTTCGTAATGAGACAGGGGTTAATGCGATCTCATGTATTTGCTGTATGCTTGGCATGTTCAGTATTCGACGCCTTACTAATTACAGCGGGAGTCCTCGGTGTGGGGAGTATACTAGCAGGAATTGAAGGAGCGGAATTTATGATAGCAATCGGAGCATCGATATTCTTGATTAGTTATGGATTATTGAGAATAAAATCTGCAATGAGTCCAGTTGGGATGTCTACAGAGGGTGAGGGGGAAAGTGATCTTGCTCCAACGATAGCTGCAGCCGCGGCTTTCACATTCCTCAATCCGCATGTGTATGTAGACACCTTACTGTTGATTGGAGGCACCTCAAGCAGGTATCTCGGGGATGAGAGGGTTGCCTTCGGAATCGGTGCTGCCACCGCCTCATTCGTGTTCTTCTTCTCACTCGGTTACGGAGCTAGGAGCCTCTCAGAGATTCTGAACAAGCCCAAGGCCTGGAGATATATCGACCTCTCAATAGCCTGTATTATGTTCATAATCGCAGCAGCAATCATGCAGCCCCATCTATGGTAGTAAAATCTCTAGGGCATCGAACAGCATCCCGACTTCCTCCTCAGAGTTGTCGATGTGAGGAGACACACGTAAGAGTCCGGCTCTGCTGGTGACTAGAATCGAGTGCTCGTCTTGGAGTCTACGAGCGATGCTCTCACTGCTTACTCCCTCTGGCATTCTCAAGCTAACTATGGCGCTTCTCTCGTCTTCCGACATCGGGGAGACAATGCTGAGTCCAAGTCTATTTGCGCCCTCGATAACCTTGTCCGCTAGGCCGATATCATGCGCCCATACCTTCTCCGGACCAATTTCGCAGATTTCATCCACCGCTGCAGCCAGCCCCAGAGCGGCTCCAAAGTGTATGGTAGTGTACTCGAATCGGCTGGCGTCTTCGGGCAGAGTCAACCTATCGGCCTGCAGGTCCCAGATATCGTTGTGGCTCCTGAAACCCAAGAGGCCAGGATAGAGATGCGGCCGTACAGACGGAGAGATGTAACCAACTGCTGCCCCATAGGTTCCACGCAGCCACTTGTAGCCAGATGAGACAATCACATCGGCTCCAGTGTTGGCTGCTTCTATTGGCACCATTCCCAACGACTGCGTGGCGTCTACCACCAGTAACGCACCTACTGAGTGTGCAGCTTTGGCAAATCGGCTCAGGTCATATCTCTGACCGCTGGAGTACTCTACATGAGACAGTGTGACTACTGAGGTTCTCTCATCGATTAGGGAGAGGATGTCTTCTGGGTCGGTGTAGAGGTCGGAGTTGTGGTCTGCCAGCCTAACCTCAGCCCCGTTAGCATCTGCGACCCTTGACCAAGGATAGACCGTCGAAGGGAATGAAGCCCTCGTGGATACGATATTGCTACCGCTCTCCGGGGAGACGGCCCAAGCAATCGAGCAGAGTAACTCGGTCGCGCTGGAGCCTACACAGATGTCCTCAAGGTCGCAAGAAAGCAGTCTGGCTACAGCCTTTCTCAGAGGCATCATGCCATTCTTTTCGGCCTCACCATCGAATTCCGCAGCGCCCCCTCTAGCCAGAGCATTCGACCACTCCACCGAGGCCTTGTGTGCCACGGGAGAGGTGGTCGCTACATTGGCAAAAGACAGATTGATCCAATCAGGCAAGCAATCCCCAGTAGACGCTAGAGTCTAATGGTATTCAAGGCTCAGGAGTCTCTGACCTCATTCAGAAGAGCTTCAAGCGCTGTTTGAATCTGTAAACACAACGGGCCGTAATGAGCCGGTAGATTTGCGTCGTTGAATATATCATCCAAAATACTTGCAGTCATTCCGAGACGGACATCAATCTCCTTGTCCTTGTTGAGAAGCCACTTTTGCACCGCGTCGCGAGACGAGTTGCGGATGTTACGAGGGACTTGAGTGTCCTCAAGCTGGCCGAGAACTTGTGCGATTTGCTGGATGCGACTCTCTATGTTCGACATGCGATGCCTCCAACGGCCGCCCCACCTGCGGTCCCTGTTTAAGCGCATCCCTAGACAACTGGCTTTGAGTGCTCATGATTCCTCGCACCAGGTTGCCCAAGGCATGTCTGTATTGGCTACACCTGCGCCTTCGCCCTCGGGACCTAATGCGATGATTCCGACTTGTTTTTCTGGCGCGATGAGGGTATTAATGCCCCATTTCATCGTGGCAGCGAGCGCATCTGTTGAGAGATCATTTCCGTCTCGGATACGCTCGTGTACTCGGTAGGAAAGTAATGCCTGAGTAATCGCTTCGCCGATGCCGGTGGCAGCGACTGCGAGGTCGCCCTCAGCCCAAAATCCACAACCTGGCAGAGGAACATCACCGACACGACCAGGAGGCCGGTAACTGCATCCACCTGTGCTTGTTGCGACAGCGATTAGACCGGTTGAATCTCGAACAATTACGCCTACTGTGTCGCCGATCTGCCCCTTCGGAGAACGCCCGACGACCGGCGTATTCGTGTGACCTCGCTCGTCTGCCCACAGACGTGCGCCCACTCCAGATAACCCATTGATTTCCTCGTCTAGCAAGTCTGCACATATGCGAATTGGATTAGGTGTATTCTTCATTGCGACAACAAAACCGAGGCGGCCATCACTAACATGCAGTGAGGCATCGGTTAGAACCGAGCCATCTGTTCGCATGACACCCCCTGTTCCAGCATTGAAGACTGGATCATCCTCAAGAATCACGCAGCCTTCAACTGCGGCTGAAATCGCATCACCACCAGCCGCGAGAACTTCTCTCACTCGCGCAAGACTCGGTTCGAGATTATTACGGCGGTCTGGACCTGGTCCAGCACCGCCGTGCACGACTGCTGCGCACCGTATTGACTCTCTTCGACTCGCCTCGGCCTCATCCAGCACACGACCACTCCGGCCGTTCACGCAACAGCCGGATTATCTCGATTTTGATTCAAGATTGCTTCCTCAGACTTCCATCCAGAACTGAATCTGAAGATAATCGCACTAATCAAAGCCAGAATACCGCAGATTCGGAAGGCTGTGTGATAGTCGAACAAATCGGTGCGCGAACTCGTCAAATCCCACATCACACCGCCACTGCTGACCCCAACCAGAGCCGATAAGGAGCGAAGGCTCTCTGAAACTCCCATTACAGCACCGCGCTCGTCGCGGCCCGAGAGGTGTGAGAGCATCGCCATGTTGCTCGGAGTAACCAAGCCATTGCCGAATGAGACCAAGAATACGGCCGGTAGAAGGGTCAGGAATGGATAAGCCGCAGAAGAGTAGGGAATCGCAGCTAGGCCGGTTCCCGCGATGACGAAACCCGCGGCCAACAATTTCGATGACCCGAAACGGTTGGTAAGTGGTCCAATCAGTTTCCCTTGGGTGATGATTCCAATGACCCCAATTGTTGAGAAAATCAGACCATTGTCGGATTCACTAAATCCGAGGCCACCTTCTGAAGGATTCATCATGGTGAAGAGAATGAACGTGACATGCATGATAGTGAAGGCCATCCAGAAGAAAGTGAGGGACCAAAGAACTGGAGAAATTACTGGCCGAGACAGCATTGATGGAATCTGTCTCATCTTCTGAAGTGCGGAAAGCCGTGGCTTTCCTTCATTGTCAGCATCGATTTGCTCCGATGTTCGGCTCTCCGGAAGGAATTTGATCGCCATAATCAAGCCGCTGAATGATAGAAGAGAGGAGAGCAGGCAGGGCAGAAGATATGGCTGCGTCTCAAAAATCGTCGATTGGAATGCGGTGGTCCAAGTCCATTCGGCTGGTGATGATAGGAATCCACCGATGGCTGGACCCAGCGAAAAACCAACTCCGAAGGCAACGCCGAGTAAACCTTGATTTTTTGCGACATCCTTTGGTTCGGTGATATCGGCAATATATGCGCGTGTCACCGAGACATTTGCATTGAACAAGCCGCCGATTAATCTCGCGAATAAGGCCATCATCAGGGTATTTGCGAGCCCGAAAATAATCATCGCGATGGTGTTGCCCATCAATCCAATCATCAGGACCGGTCGTCGACCGATTCTGTCAGACAACGAACCCCAAAAAGGAGAGAAGATGAATTGAGCGAGGGCGTATGCCGCCATCAGAGCAGCCACCCACATTCCGATCTTCTCGCCTGGCTCAGAGAGGTCGTCAACCATGTAAGTGATAAATGGAATAATGATGCCTATTCCAATCATATCGACGAGAATAACGAGCATCAGAATCCAAATCTGATATCGAGTCGATTTCTTCTCAGTCATGTCTTGAGCTCCTGAATAATGACAGAAAATTATCGGGGTCTGAAAACCCGTATTCCAACAGAGGAAAGTCAGGCCGAAGGTTGGGAGTCGGGACCACTAGAGATAGTGTCGACAACATTTGCGAGGCGCTCGACGAGACTGACCTTTTCCTCGGCTCCGACAAGTGCGTGTTGGAGTACTTCGTCGAGTGAATCGACTGGGATAATCTCTACCTGAGACTCATACTTCTCATCGATGAGCACGTCTTGCTGGTTGCTTCGCGGGATAATGACGCGCTCGATTCCTGACTTGGCGGCGGCTTCTATCTTCGCAGAGACACCGCCAATTGGCAGAACCTCGCCACGGACCGTAAGCGAACCTGTCATTGCGAGGTTCTGATCGATTGGAACTCCCTCGAAAGCGCTGATGATTGCCGTCGCCATGGTAATCGAGGCACTGTCTCCATCGACATTGTGGGTGCCGGGGAATTGTACGTGAAGGTCGTAATCTTGGATGTCCTTGCCGGTCAGTTTCTTGACTACTGCGCTGATGTTAGTGACCGATTCCTGAGCAAGGTCCGACAAGCCTCCGGTTGCGATAACTTTGCCTGACCTGCCCTGTGTTGGGGTGACCATGGCTTCGACTGGCAGGACAACTCCTGAGTAGTCCGAGAGTCCTGTGTCGGCACCTAGGACAGCTAGTCCATTGACGCGTCCGATGCGCTCACCACGATTGACGAGCATCGCGTATTCCGATTGACGCTCGAGGTAGCGGTCTGCTACTTGTTGCTCGAGAGGCTTTGCAATCATGCGCGCGCGAGTGACGTGAACTGGCTCTACGAGTGAGGCGTTCTCTTCCGCTGCGAGATCACCTGCGATTCTGACTAGGCCGCCGAGTTCACGGAGTCTCAGTGAGAGTTTGCCTCTGCGGCCGCTACGGCGCTGGGCTTCCTTGAGGATCAGCCCAACCGCCTTTGGTGAGAAGTGTGGAATTGCCTTGCCCGAATCCTTGGATTGTTCGTTGCGAACTTCTTGTGCGACGAATCTTACGAGACGGCGGCGATTGGACTCTGTATCTCTCATGTCGGTGTTGACATAGACCTCGTATCCGTATCCGCGGATACGGCTGCGAAGAGCAGGATGCATATTTTGGATGCTGTCGAGATTACCGGCTGCGACGAGGATGAAATCGGTAGGCACCGGCTCTGACTTGGTCAGTGCACCACTGCTACGCTCCGAGCGGCCTGAGATAGAGAGTGCTTTCTCCTGCATGGCTACGAGGAGTGCCTGCTGCTCTTCCATTCGCAGCATGCGAATCTCATCGATGTAGAGGACACCTTTGTTGGCTCGGTGAACCGCTCCCGGTTCGACACGCTCGTGAGCAGGAGTTGCAAGGTCTGCACCGGATTGGAAGGGGTCGTGGCGGACGTCCCCAAGAAGAGCTCCGGCGAGGGTTCCGGTGGCGTCGATGAATGGAACCTCTTCGTTTCTATCGTGTTTGACGAGAAGCTTCGGAATGTTTCCTTCATCGCCTGATGTCATGCGAGTTCTGAGGAAGAAGTAGCCGAAGACAAGCAAGAATGAACCAAAGATGAAGGTAAGAATTTCGCCCGAGGAAATCGTTGCAAGCAGGAGAGCAGCTCCAACGACGAGGGCGATGAATAGCAGTGTGCGATTGGTGCGCTCTCGCTGCTGCTTGATGTGGGCGCGGCGCTCGGAGATAATGCTCGAGCCGCGGCCAGCAGGAACAGTCCGGATTCTCGGCTCATTCTCATCCTCATGGTTGCGATAGACGAGAATATCTTCGAGTTGCTCCTTTGGGAGGAATTCGGTCATCGAGCGAGCCAACATCGACTTGCCAGTACCTGGCTCGCCAACCATGATGATGTGTCGGCGTTGCTCGGCGGCCTTTCGGACAATGATTGAGGCCGCCTCTTGGCCGATTACCTGATCGACCAATTTCTCGGGGATCGGCACTTCCTCGGTCGAGACGATATCGAGGGCATTCGACCATTCCTCGACCGGCGTTTTGCAGATAGGATCCTTGGCACTAGCGACACCGAAGGCTGCACCATCCTCCCACGACTCAAGTGGGTCAACCGGCTTTTGCTCATCGCTCATCGCACATCCCCTCGGGATTTATCCTGCTCATCGCACCTTCTTGAAGGTGCCCAGTCGCGAACTCGGCCCAATCAGGACTGTTCGCGGCGTCGCAGGTACTCTTCACCGTAGTGATTCCACTGTTCCATTGTCCAACCCGCGGGCAGTCCCTCAGGTGGTAGAGGAGGAGCCATTCCTGGCGGTAATGGAGGGGCCACAAGCGGGCTCACCTCGGGTTCGCCCGAATAGTCGTATTCCTCATGGTAATCGTAAACCTCTGCATCGACGCCATCACGGCGCTGCCGCTGTAGAACAATCGCTAGGACGAGTACCAAGGCTACGGTAAGCAGTAGCCCGATTGCCATGACGCCGACGTTCATGATTGAAGGTGCGGCCTCACCCTCGCTTTCAGGCTCATCCTCAGGCTCCTCGGGAATCTCTTCGACAGCCTCTGTTGAGTATGCCTTGAACTGATCAGTAGTGGACCTGTCAAAGCCACTTGAGTCGACTGCGTCGACGGAGAGTGTCACGTAATCGCCAATCCTCAACCCCTCGCCACTGTTGGCGAGCACGATGAACGGTCCGAAATTGTGCGATATACCGAAGTCGTTGCAGATTCCTGTGATGCTGTTACAAACGCTCCAACGGACCTGAATCTCAGATAGTTCGAGAGTTCCTACGTTGGCGATTGTGACGCTCGGATTGGAGTTGTAATCGGTGGTGTCCATAGACACTGCCAGATCTCCGTAGCCACTGGAATCGACCCACAGTAGAGGCAGATCATTGACTACTTCGACAGTGATTATTGCGGCACTTGAGGCTCCGTGTCGGTCCTCAGCAGTGATGGTAACCATCTCTTGACCAGACTCGCCCCAGCTCATTGTGGCGATTCCTGAAATTGGGTTGTACTGGACTGCCCCCGGCACGAAAGTCGTGACCGTGACCCAGATTTCTTCTGATGGATCATCGACGTCCGAGACCATTGCTAGAATGTCGATATTCAGGCGCTCACCAGTCTGTACGATAGGAGATGCATACTCACCGAGTTCGATGGCTGGAGCGTCATTGACATTGTTGATGTGGAAGGTTATCAGGGTGTCTGATTCCTTGACGCCATCGGAGGCGCGGACGACAATTTCGGCCATTCCGAAGCTATCGTCGTCAATTGATTCAACGTTGAGGATCTGGCCATTTATCGAAGCGGTCATCAGTGATTCGTCACTGACACTCACAACGCTGAGAGTCAGTAAACCAGTAGAGGTCGGGTTGCCGTTGTCGTCAGTATCCGAGAGGAATTCGGTCAGTGAAAGACTGCCTGAACCACCTTCATCGAAGGATTGTGTGGGCACTCCACTCCAGCGCGGTTGGCCATTCTCGATGACGTTGAACATGAGCGTTCCAGAACTGAAGTCCTCGCCGTCTCCTAGTGTGATGAAAATTCCTTGGGAGATAGGAGTGCCGCGGCTGTCGTAGATTATCTCATCGAAGCTCACTGTGATTTCGAGATTGAGTGGATCAAACGAGATGAACTCGTGAGCATCAGAATCGATAGTGAGGTCAGAGAGAGTAGTTTCAGCATCGCTGACCAATCCTACGATTGAGACTGTTTCAACTGTCTCGACCTTAACTGTCGGAATACCAGCATAGCCGTCATCTCCTGCCTCGAGAATCTTCGGCATTGCATTGCGCAATTCAAAGGCGTCAGTTGTGACATCCCAATCTGAGGACTGTCCGCCTGCATCTGTCCACTGTATGCGGAGATCATAGGTTCCTGACTGGGCATTCATTGGAGCAGAGATTGTGTGTACGTAGCGTGCATTGCCGCCGCTACCAACCATATCGATTGCTGAAATCCAGGAAGTGTCCCATGTGTCAGCACCGCTTGGTGAGTATTCCATCACAGCGGTCATCGTCGATATCTCGTCGACTAGATCGTTAGGAAGAGCGGTCGATTCAAACTGAATCGGCGTGCCGCGCTCAACACTAGCAGCACCAACCGCAGCAGGGCGGTTAGGAACTGGAGGCATGTCGTGCAACGCGAGGTCGTCTACGTAATCATTGGTAACGACCCTGTCTCCAGTCAAGCCCGAAAGGCGGGCACGGAAGGAGGAGGTGCCAGACGGGAGTAGAGTCAAATCGCTAGTGTCGAATGTAGTCGAGTAGGACTGAGTCCCGCCTACTCCAAGTTGGTTGATAGAAATGCCACCGAGGTGAGTTTCCTCTCCACCAGTTAGATGGTAAATGTCGATGCTACCACCGTCATTGTATGCTTCGGCACCGTTGTTGACGATATTTACATCTAAGTCAAGAATGTCTCCGGCTACGAAGCCAGTGTTGCCGTTTGAATTGCGGGCATCGAAGTCGGTGATTCCAACATCGATTAATGGGCCCATGTCAAAATCGATTGCAGCGTAGACCTCGTTGTATGTCGAGTAATCTCCATCCATTAGGGCAAATACCGGCCAGAAGTTCTCCCATTGTGTATGTCCACCACCAGGGCGAACAGTGCTGAGTGGATTATCCCAAGTCAAGGTCTCAGCCTGATTTGCAGTCAGAGTGATCTCGGTGAAATCGTTGGTATCTGAAAGTAACCACTCTCGCCATACATGGTGAGGGCTGCTTCCATCGTCATAGGGTTCTGCACCCACCTTCTCAGTAATCGCTCCGTAAACGAACACCGTAATATCGCCTGCACCGAGATATGTCATCTCCAGAGAGGTAGTTACGGTATCTCCTGCGGAGTCAAGAGCAATACCCATTTCAAGACTGAAATCGCTGGAATCAGCGTGCATACATCCACCTGTAGTGAAGTCCGCATCGTAGTAATTCGTTCCAGAGGAACCAACCTTGTAGCATGAACCGGAGGTCTCGTCAGCGAAAGCGAAAGTCGGATATCCACCTGAATTAGCCATTATGTGGTTCTGTCTGTTGACCGGCCCATCGGAAGGCCAGCCGGTCGAAGCACCTTCAAAGAAAGACACGTAGGTGAAATCCTCTGAATTACTATTCTTCAGGTTGACCAATGATGGAGAAGCACTTCCCATACAAGGTCCACACCAATGCGCTCCGACATATTCACCGAAGACCGAATGGCCAGGGCTCGTTGCAAATCGAGGCATGTCCTCAGCAGCTAATTCTTCCTTCTCTGCAGTCTGCTCTTCGATGGCAAAATATCCAACGGCTGACATGGTCAGCATCAGGAAGGCCATCATGAGAGATGGTAGTTTGTTCAATTGCTGCGCTGTGGTCATCGATTTCGCGAGTTTTTGGCGAGGTATAATGCTACCCCGCTTCAGATTCTTGCAAAAAACGACCCTTTAGGGTCGGAATATGTTGATTTTTAAAATTCAATTTTCAATCGAAGGTATTGAATCGAGGGCGCTCCCGCATTCACTCAGATGACTACCGACCAGACTCCAAATTGGGTGGCTCTCCGTGAAGACGACGGGCGGGCATACTTGCTCAATCGAGTGCCTGGAGAATTGAGGGTCAAGGGACTCGGTCGCTTCGATGCTGCGCAGCTTTTGGAAGGGTATTCAATTGGCGATAGGATCACTGTCGGTCAGAAGTCTCTGACCATCGTCGACGCGGCGCTGCCGGAGGCTCGCCGCAATATGCAACGAAGGGCTCAGACAATCGGAATCAAAGATTCTGGATTTCTGATTTCTTGGATGGGTATTGGTGTTGGAAGCCGCGTACTGGAAGGCGGTCATGGCTCTGCCGGACTGGCGATGCACCTCGCCAATGTGATGGGTTCGAAGGGCTGTTTGATTTCTGTCGAGGTGCGTCCTGAACATGCGGCTGTCGGGCGAAATAACATGGAACGAATGGCCGAATTCGCGCCCGAATTTCCAGACTGGCATCTGCTTGAAATGGGCTTGTCTGAGGCGGCCGAGGAAGTCACAGAAATCTGTGG
>CAXGBP010000008.1:0-10938 GCA_964007685.1 uncultured Candidatus Poseidoniales archaeon
GCAAGTGTCGCGCTTGACGGAGTTTGCATGACTGTGGTCTCAATTGAGGGTACGGCGGTTCGCTTCGATGCGATACCTGAGACTCTTGAGCGGACGACCCTTGGTGGCTTGGTTGCGGAGGATTGGGTAAATGTTGAGCGCTCACTTCGTATGGGTGATGAGCTCGGTGGCCACATCCTTTCGGGACACATTTTGATGACTGCGCGGATTCTGCAACGAACCGAGCGTGGTGAGGGCATCGACTTGCTAATCGAGACACCTACCGAAGCTCTTCCGTACATTCTAGAGAAGGGCTTTGTCGCAGTAGATGGAATGTCATTGACAGTTGGTGAAGTTAGTGAGTCTAGCTTCGCCTTGCACATTATTCCCGAGACGATTAGGGTCACGACGATAGGTGAGAAGCAAGTCGGTCATTCTGTGAATATCGAGATTGATTCTCGTACTCAGGCTGTTGTCGACACGATTCGACGTATGGGGGTGGAGTCGTGAGAATCGCAGCGGTGTGTGGTTCCTTTCACAAGGCAGAGGTTGAGCGGATGCTCGAGCACGCACGTGACGAAGCCACCTCGAAGAATGCAGAGGTGACCGAGGCTGTCTGGGTTCCAGGCTCGATGGAAGCGCCACTAGCCTTGGAGCGATTGCTGATGCGAGAGGATGTCGATGGGGCGATTGCACTTGGTATAATCGAGCGCGGTCAGACTCAACATGGTCTGGTCATGGGTCAGTCAGTTACCCGCGCTATCATCGAATTACAAATCAAACACAACAAGCCGATTGGGCTTGGAATCATTGGGCCGGGGGCTGAACTAGAACACATTGAACCTCGCCTCGAACCGCATGCCCGCGCCGCTGTCGGCGCGGTAATCGCAATGCAGAATTGAATGTAGAATCTCAGTTCTCAGACTCGCCTTGCCTTCAAGGTGAAAGAAAGTGGGAAGCGCACTTCGTCCTCCTTCAAGCGCCAATAATTCGGGCGTGACGGTTCGAATTTGTCGGGCCATGGATCGAAGAAAAGTTCGTCACGCTCGACAAAAGATTCGATTTGAAATCCATTATTCACGAGCGCGTTGATGACCGTGTCGTAACGATACTCCCAGCAATGGGTGACGCGCTCGCCCTCCCACTCGGGATCAGCGTACGAACCCTCGCCAATTTCAGATATTGGCCCCTCGTAGAATAGATCGTATTTCGGCGCAAATAAGGAGCCTTCAGAAGTTTCGCGAGGCTCAAGAGTGTTGACGAAAGGTGTTGATTCTTCAAGATAGATTAGACCTCCCGATTTGACCAATTTAGCGCATACCGAAGCCCACTCATCGAGATCGGGCAACCAGCACAGAGCCCCTCTTCCGGTATACAAAATATCGAATTGCTCACCTTCCAAAGAACCGGCTGCATCGGCAACGGTTGAGTGGATGAATCGGGCATCATCGATGCCTAGGATTTCAGCGAATCGTCGGGCCTCAGTGAGCGCATTTTGTGAGAAATCAAGACCCGTTACACGCGCCCCTCGGCGCGCCCAAGAAAGCGTATCTGTCCCGATATGGCACTGTAGATGAAGCAGAGATTTTCCAGCCACATCCCCCACCTCTTCAATCTCCCATGGGCCGAGTTTACACTCACCAGCCAGCCACTGTTCAATCCTGTAGAACTCGGCCCCGCTACCCTGTGCATGCACTGGAGCGAGAGTGTCCCAAGAGGCGTGGTTCTCAGCAAGGGCCTGTTCGTCTGATTCGGGAGGGGGAGCGCGACGCCAAGCCATGAGGAAAGCGAGAGCATGCATGGTTGAAATCATGTCGCAAGGGTTCCAAAGTCAGTATCAAAGCACAAATCACGAGAGTCAATGTTCAAAGAACGCCGAACATTGGGTGAAGTCATGTCCGACGAAGTTAGCAATGTCATCATCATCGGTTCGGGACCGGCGGGCTATACTGCAGGACTGTATTCAGCCCGAGCGATGCTTGAACCTCTAATGTTCGCTGGCTACGCTTCCGGTGGTCAATTGATGCTAACTTCCGACGTCGAAAACTTTCCCGGCTACCCTCAAGGAATAGGTGGTCCAGACATGATGATACAGTTGCGCGAGCAGGCTGAGAGATTCGGGCTCGAGGTGCAGGACAAGAATGTCGAGCGCGTCGATGTTAGCGAGCGCCCGTTCAAGGTCTGGGTCGAGGGTGAGGAATTCCGCGCTCAGACCTTGATCATCTGCACAGGTGCTGAGGCGATTTGGCTGGGTGTCGAAGGAGAGGATGCTCAGAAGGGTCGTGGGATTAGCACCTGTGCTACTTGTGATGGAGCATTTTTCCGCGATGAGGAGATTATCGTTGTCGGCGGTGGCGATTCAGCGATGGAGGAAGCTACATTCCTCACGCGGTTTGCGAGCAAGGTTACCATCGTCCACCGGCGTGATGTGTTTCGTGCATCGAAAGTAATGTACAAACGCGCGGCTGAACACCCCAAAATCGAGATCAAGACCTTTCGCTCAGTAAAACAGTGGTTATCTGATGAAAATGGCCTAACAGGTGCACTGCTCGAAGATCCACGAGATGGTTCAACCGAGGAAATCGCTTGTAACGGGGCGTTCATCGCTATCGGCCACACTCCGATTACCTCGTTCCTCGAAGGTCAACTTGAGACCGATGATTCAGGTTACATCTTGCACCACGAACACACGATGACCAGCGTCCCGGGTGTATTCGCAGCCGGTGATGTCGTCGATACTCGATACCGGCAGGCGGTTACTGCAGCAGGGATGGGGTGTCAGGCGGCGATCGATGCAGAACGGTGGATGGAAGATCAGCACTGAGTTTTAGGAGCGAAAATTGGCTTCGCTACGCAACTTGCCAAGCCGAAGCCACCATGAATGGGTCGTCTTTCCTCATGTGCGTGCCAGATGAACTGACTGCGGCCGAACGCGCCCGATACGCGCGTCATCTGATGCTCCCAGAGATGGGTGAAGAGGGGCAGAAGCGCCTTCTCAATGCCTCTGTGATGGTCATCGGGGCTGGAGGTTTGGGGTCTCCGGCACTTCTGTATCTAGCCGCTGCAGGTATCGGACGCATCGGCATCATCGATGACGATCGCGTCGATATCACAAATCTGCAGCGGCAAGTAATCCACGCCACCGCCTCCGTAGGATCGCTCAAGGTCGAATCGGCGGCTATCAGAATCAAGCAGTTGAATCCGGAGGTCGAGGTAGTAGAGCACGAAGTCAGACTCAATGTCGAAAATGCGCTGGAATTACTTGCGGGATACGATGTTATCATCGACGGAACCGACAACTTCCCCACTCGCTACACGGTCAGCGACGCATGCGAAATTCTAGGAACTCCGTGGGTCTTCGGAAGCATCCACCGATTCGAGGGGCAGGTCAGCGTTTTCAATCACGAAGGCGGGCCCAATTATCGTGATTTATTTCCTAGTTCTCCGCCTCCTGAACTTGCTCCAAATTGCGCGGAGGCGGGCGTTCTCGGAGTTCTACCTGGAATCGTCGGCAGCATTCAGGCTGCCGAGGCCATCAAACTGATTCTTGGCATTGGTGAGCCTCTCTCGGGTCAATTGCTCGTGATTGATGCTAAGACAATGAAGATGCGAGCGCTAACATTTGAGCGGGATGCGAACCGCGAGGTGGTTCGAGAAATGTCAGAAGAGCTGGTAATGGCGGCGTGTGCAAGTCAGCAAAGTGAACCTGAACCAGCACTAGGTGAAGTTCTGGAGATTACACCCGCCGACTTCGTCCAGAGGAAAACTTCCGGTTGGAATCCATTCCTACTCGATGTTAGGCGGGCAACCGAGGAATCGATTGTCTCCTTGCCAGGGACTGACCTACGAATCACACACATTTCTGTCCCTTCACGCTCAGAGGAGATTCCACAAGATCGTGATATCGTTGTCTATTGCCGAGTTGGTGGCCGATCGAACGCTGTTGCACACTGGCTGGGGCAGGCTGGCTGGAACCGTTCGCGAATCTGGAACATGGTTGGTGGGCTTCATCTGTGGGCAGATCAAGTAGATTCGACGGTTCCTAAGTATTGAGTGTGGTTTGATTAGTGGTGAAATTCGCCTTCATGCTCTCTTTAATTGTGGTTATTTAGCGGATTATTCGGTGGCGCACTCATTCCGCGAGCGTTTTTTGAGCATTAGTGGTGAAAACTCTAAGCAAACATCGTTTGAATTGTGGTGAATAACTCTCGAATACACAAGAATTACGGTATTGAACCATTAGCAAGTACTCCGATAGTGGTGCGAATGGGAGACGTGCAGCGATTCTTTGTTGTAGTAGTGCAAACTGGAGGCCTTCATGACCGGTCGCCGAGGCATCTGGCGCTGCCCCTCTTGTGGTAAGCATCAGACTTGGAAATCCCGCGACCAATCGACAACACGACTTGACCGGAAATGCATTGCTTGTGAACAACGAATCAGAGTTACACTCGATCGTTCAAGCAGCGGCCGCGGACGTAAACAGCAGGCCCAAGTCTGGGAGCGTCCAGCTGAGACCTCGCTAGAAGAGTTGCAACAAGAAGTATCTCTGCGAGATTCTGATGAAACGATTGCAGACTCAAGAATGGAGAGAGCAGGTCCCTCCAACCAGCAAGACCTCCCCCCTCTCTGGGGCGCAGACTGGAGTCCGAAGCAAGCGCTGGAATTCGCCGCCCCGCTACCAAACGACACAGCCCGCTCTGAATTGATGCGATTCCTCATCGAAAGATACGACGGTCATGTCGAGTCGGCATTCGAATGCTGGAACTCCCTCAATCCCCCAGAGCGTTTCAACGGACTCGGCTTCCATGAATTCAGCCAATCATTCTGTGATGCTTACTCGAAAGTAATGAGCGAGCGAGTCTACGAGCCCGGTCTTGCCGGTCTCGCTCAGGAAGAAATCATTCCTCGCCGGAGCGGTTCGTTCTACCTCGACAGGCGCGCAGTGCGCATGATGAGAGATGTCGCGTTATGTTTGCGACGGATGGCTTACATTGCTGCCGTGACCGTCGAACA
Source organism: uncultured Candidatus Poseidoniales archaeon (assembly GCA_964007685.1). GTDB lineage: Archaea > Thermoplasmatota > Poseidoniia > Poseidoniales > Thalassarchaeaceae > MGIIb-O1. Next base: position 4,993 of record CAXGBP010000008.1, read on the forward strand.
ACGTTTCGAATGGCAGCGATGGATGCACCGTACCCGCGCCCTCGACGAGCACCTCAAGGACCTCTTCATGAATGGAGTTCCAACGCCAGACGGAGGGCGATTCGGAGGTAAGGGATTCCGCTCGACTTGGCAGGAAGGTATCGTCGCTTGTGCGACCTCAATGACTCGCGCAATAGATATCCCCGCTGAATCAATCGACGAGGCCGACGTTATCGCCCCGATGATTCGTGACGTCGGACTCGCCCTATCGATGGGCCAAACTCCTCTCGAAATTTTCAATGCCCAAGTGGGCAAGTCTACTTCCTACATGGACGGGGGTATCGAAGGAGCAGGGGGGAGAGATCTCCATGTTGGAAATTGGAGTAAGCGAGTCTTGCCACCAACCGCCCCACTTCCTATTGCCAGCGCCACGGCAACTGGTATTGCGCTGGCAGCCAGTAGGCTCACAGTGCCTCGTTTCCACCTCGCTCCAGTCGGCGAGGGGTGCAGCAGCAGCGGCGAGTTCTGGGAAGCGATGAACCTCGCGGGAGCCAGAGGGCTACCGATAGCATACATGATTCAAAACAATCAGATTGCCCTCGACACATTCACCGTCGGTCAATCAGGAGCAGAGACCTTCGGAGACAAGGGGCACTCGATGGGAATTCCGGCTTGGACTATCGATGGAGCCGACCCCGCGCAATTTCACGCGTCGACAGCCGCAGCCAGAGAATACGCCCTCGACGGTTGCGGAGCCACACTAATCCACGTCGAGACGATGCGCGGATGCGGACACGCCCATCACCACGACGACCTCTACCTCGGAGCAGCCAGTGGCAATCCGCCCGGCTACGTCGATCGTGAATTACTGACCTATTGGGCCGAGAAAGACCCAATTCCAAACCATCGCGAGCACCTCATCCGCCTAGGCTTCAGTGAGCGCCGCCTCGCGCATATGGAGGCAGAAGAGCAAGCAATGGTCGACGCAGCCCGCCAAGAAATGGAAGCAGCAGCTTGGCCAGAAGGTAATTCGGTCACCGCTGGAATCACCTCCATCCACGATGCAACAACCCACTCAGAGCAATACGATCGCTTCGGAGTAAGCCTACCTGGACCTGATTCCCAAGTCCCCGTGGGCAATGTCGATATCGAATTCTCTGACGCCCCTAAATCCTGGACTTACAGTAAGGCAATCCAAAACGGCATGGTTGCATTAGCCGATCAGTACGGCGATTCCATGGTTTTCATGGGCGAAGACATGGAAATCGCCGGTGCCTTCGGGATGAATCTCCCACTCAAAGCCCGAGGCCATTCGGACAAACTTCTCGATATGCCCTTGTCCGAGGCCATCATCATCCATTCGGCCACCGGAGCAGCTCTCGGTGGCCTCCGACCAGTCGCAGAAATCCAATTCGGCGGATTCGCCGCACTAGCGATGAATCCGCTCATAAATAACGCAGCCCAACTCCGATGGCGCTGGGGCGCGGAAGTGCCGCTCACAGTCAGAATTCCACTCGGAGCAAAGACTCGAAGCGGTCCCTTCCATGCGAATATGATCGAATCCTGGTTCGCTAACGACCCTGGGCTCGTCATCCTCTTCCCATCAACTCCGCAAGACGCCTACGACCTCCTCGTAGAAGGCCACGCTCTAAACGACCCAGTCATCTTCCTCGAGCACATCGGACTCTACGGATTGCGCGGAGGAAAGACTGGTTGGGGCAACTCAATCAACCAAATTGTAGACACTAAATCGGTTCATGACCGCCTCGCGCGGGCAGAATCAAGCATCGGCAAAGCCCGCGTAATCCGAGGCGGCAAAGACATCTCTATCGTCACTTGGGGAGCGATGGTACACGTAGCTCTCGAAGCCGCTGCTGCAGCTGCCAAGCGAGGCATAGAAACAGAAATCATCGACCTCAGAACGCTGCAACCATTCGACGCGCAGACCTGCATCGATTCCGTGCGAAGAACAGGCCGTCTGATTGTCCTGCAAGAGGCGCAGTACACCGGAGGTTTGGGTCACACAGTGAGCAGTCGTATCCTCGAAGAGGCGTTTTGGAACCTCGAGAATGCACCCGTAGTAATCGGCGCTTTGGACACCCCCGTTCCCTTCTCACCCCCACTCGAAGACCACACGATTCCAACTGCGGAACTCGTCGTCCGTCACATCAGGCGAATGTGCGAATAATGCAGCGCGAGTTAGAGAATGATGAGGTGTCGCACATGAGAGCGATGGGAATGAACTCAAACATCATGAGCGGGGCACGGAGGGCGTGATAGCGATGCTTGACTCAGACCCCGCGTTGATCCTCATTGGCTTCGCCCTGCTCATGAGTGGAGGCGAAGGTGTTGTGCAGGGCGCGATCAAGATAGCATACAGGCTGAATGTGCCACCGCTTCTGGTAGGATTCACCATTGTTGCAATTGGAACCTCCCTCCCTGAGTTGGCTGTAGCTCTTGAAGCGGTTGCTCAAGGCGAGCCAGACATCGCTGTCGGTGGCGTGTTGGGCTCGAATGTTGCGAATGTATTGCTGGTTCTTGGAACCGCCTGCATGCTGGGTTCAGGTAGTGATGCAGGCGCAGGACTGCGCCGCGATGCCATGGCTGTCATCGTGGCGACTGTGCTGTTGACCGCCTTCGTCTATCTAGGACGAATCCCCTACGAAGGCGGCATCATCATGCTGCTCCTTTTGGTTGGTTACTACGCCTATTCCTATCTCTACTCCAAAGGAAAGAGTGAGGAGGACGAAGAAGAGGATACTTGGTTACCAGACAACATCATTCTCGCCATTGCGGCAACCATCGCTGGCGGGATGATGATCTGGCAGGGTGCGGTGCTCTTGCTCAATGGAGCAACTGGATTGGCGGAAGCACATGGAATCCCAGACACCGTCATCGGTTTGTCCATGGTCGCTCTTGGTACATCCCTCCCTGAATTGGCTGTAACTCTGATTGCTGCGTTTCGGAATCAAGGGGGAGTAGCCGTCGGCAATGTCCTCGGTTCGAACGTAATCAACATCCTCGGAATCCTTGGTACTGCCTCGGTCGTTGGTGATGGTATCGATATCGCTGCTGAATTCGCAGGACGAGATATCTGGGTGGTTATCCTGACTTCCGGATTGGTTGCTGCGATGCTCCTTGATGATCGTGAAATCGGTCGGCGTGTAGGCGCTACTATGGTTGTCGGTTACCTATCGTACATGGCATTCCTATACTTCGGTTGAACATCGACTTCACTAACTGAAGGTTCCTAAATCAGCCGCAACAGCGGTGCGAACGGCTAAGGCGGGAGGACCGCTGGCGAGTTCATGGCAGACTTCGGATTGTCCGAGGAACAGGAGATGCTGCGCGAACTCGCTCACGAGTTTGCGCGGGATTCAGTCAGACCTCACGCTGAGCACTGGGACCTCGAGAACGAGTTCCCTCTCGAGGCGATTGCCGAGGCTCACGCACTCGGCCTGACCAATCTGCACATTCCTGCCGAGTATGGCGGCATGGGCATGGGAATCTCTGACGAGGTACTGGTGACTGAGGAGTTTGCTTGGGGAGACCCAGGGTTCAGCACTGCGGCGTATTCGAATGGTTTGACCGCGGGGCCAATCATCACCGGAGGCACTGAGGAGCAGAAGGAAGAGTATCTTGGCCGGCTCGTCAAGGAGCCGAAAATCGCCTCCTATTGCGTCACAGAGCCGGCGGCTGGAAGCGATGTCGCGAGTATTGAGACGACTGCGGTTCGCGACGGCGACCATTACATCCTCAACGGCGAGAAGATGTTCATCACCGGAGCCGGTCATGCTGACTGGTTCTTCGTACTCGGATATACCGACAAGTCAGCGGGCTACAAAGGCATGAGTGCCTTCATTGTTGAGAGCGGTTTGGACGGAGTCTCGCTCGGCAAGAAGGAGTCCAATATGGGACAACGCGCATCGGACACCAGAGGAGTTCGTTTTGACGAGGTCCATGTGCCTGTCGAGAACCTCTTAGGAGGAGTCGAAGGCAAAGGTTGGTTTAACGCCATGAAGGCTTTTGATTTATCGCGCCCAAACACCGCCGCACAAGCTGTTGGATGTGCTCGTGCGGCTTACGAACATGCCTTGCAGTACGCCGATGAGCGCAAGACCTTCGGCAAAAAACTCCACGAGCATCAAGCGATTCAATTCATGCTCGCCGACATGAAGACGAAGATTGAGGCGAGCCGCCTTCTAACATGGCGAACAGCATGGGAGGCGGACAACGGAATCCGCAATACTGAGAGTGCGGCTCACGCGAAGCGATTCGCTGCCGATTCTTGCATGGAAATTACCACCGATGCGGTACAGATTTTTGGTGGCTACGGCTACTCAGAAGAGTACCCAGTGGCACGACTAATGCGTGCAGCAAAGGTCCTGCAGATCTACGAAGGAAGCAGCCAGGTGCAACGCATGATCATCGGTCGCGAGATGACTCGCGACCTCTGAACAGCCCAAAGGGCTGCCCACTCACAAGACCGCGCCCTTGAAATCGGGGCCGCGAGACCCCGAGTTAGATATCCATGGCAGATTCCGCCGTTATCCGAACCCGATTGGTCGCATTTTCGATACTCGGGATGATGTTGGTCCCGGCACTTGCTGCGGCCCTCCCTGCAGTCTCAAACCCGCAGCAAATCTCCAACACTTACGCTGAACAAATTGGTGAATGGTGGGAAGATACGAACATGGATCTCGACGGCGATCATATTCACGACGCTATTTGGATCGCCGCCCAGAATAACCACTACGAATACCTCGATGAGAACGGGCGTATCTCCGTCATAGTTGACTTCGACCACACGCCGACAGCCGACGACCAAGTAATCCTCGAACGTGAGGTCGCATTCCAAACCCAATTCCGCTATTGGCTAATCGATTCGATCGCCGGAACAGTCGAACTGAGTCGTATCCACGAACTCCTCGAACAACCCGGTGTCGTCTTCGTCGAACTCGATGGTCGACTTGAAGTCCAAATGAAGGACGTCAAACCGATTCACGGTGTCGACCTTGTCTGGCAAGACACAGGATATACCGGTGCCGGAGTCACGATGGCAATCATCGACACCGGTATCGACGGCAACCACTCCGGTGTCGACGATCTCGACGACGATAACTCGACCCACGACCCGAAAATACTCGGATTCTACGATGCAATCAACAATCCAGATGCAACAAATGGCACAGAGATTTTCCCTTACGACGACCACGGCCACGGAACACATTGCGCAGGAATAACCACAGGAACTGGCGCACCAACCTACGAGCACGTTGGAGTAGCGCCACAAGCCAACCTCGTTGGCGTCAAGGTGCTAAGTGGCAGTGGAGGCGGAACTTACGCCCAAGTCATGGCCGGAATGCAGTGGACCGTCGACAAGCGCCACGACTACAATATCCGTGCCGCGAGTATGAGTCTCGGAGGACCTGCGGTCTCAGAATGGACCACTTCCGAGAAGGAGTCAGTCAACCGAATGGCCAATGAGATGATGCGAGCGGGAGTAGCGCTCTTCATTGCAGCCGGAAACGCCGCCTTCAGCGCACAGATCGGCACACCTGGCAGCGCTGAAGACGCGATAACGGTCGGAGCCCTCGACAAAAATACAGCAATCGCCGTATATTCAAGCCAAGGCCCGACCGAAGAAGGTCGCATCAAACCAAACATCGCCTTTGTCGGCAGCAATGTGATGGCTCCAGAAGCCAACACAGGCGACGGCTACACCTCGATGTCAGGTACCAGTATGGCAACGCCCGGCGCCGCAGGTGTGGGGGTTTTGATGTTCCAAGCGAACCCTGACTTGAGTCCATTTGACATTCGCAATATGATGCAGGAAACTTCGACCTATCGACAATGCCACTACATGCTGGCCAACGAAGCCTGTGCAGAGGACCTGATACCCAAAAACCGCCAAAACAACGTCTACGGCCACGGACATGTCAACGCTCAACCTTCAGTCGAAGAAGC
>CAXGBP010000009.1:0-10809 GCA_964007685.1 uncultured Candidatus Poseidoniales archaeon
CTCTGGAGATTCCTCGATGGCGGTGATTTCCGGCATCGCCGGTTGTGGAAAGACAACTCTGACCAGCCATTGGCTTGCACACGCTTTGGGGGCTCGTTCCGACCTTTCGGTGATGTACTATCCATGCCAGCCGTGGGACACCACACTGGGCATTGCGACGAGCCTGCTCCACAGGCTCGAAATCAGTTCGGATGAAGATGGTCAGGACCCCTACGGAGTCCTCGAAGCGCTCCCCCTCAAGCCCGGAGCTCGCCTCGATATCGATCTACTACGCCGCCGTTTGACCGCACATTTGACCGATGAGGAGGGTAAGCGTGAGTCGCCGGCGGGTGAAATCCTTGTCATCCTCGATGACGTTCACAATATCGCTGCCGACGGAGACTATCTCTTCGGCGCCTTACTTCAGGTCGCCGAATCGACCAGCATGCGTCTGCTTCTAGTCTCTAGAACCAATCTAGCATTCTATGACCGACGCGATGTGCATACTCGCGGTCGTGTCGTCGAACTTCGACTCACCGGCCTCTCTCTCGAGGAGATTGCTGCTTGGCTCGAATCCATCGAACTACCTTCTGACGCGCCAGCCGAGGAGATCCATCGTGCCACTGGAGGACACCCTCTTGCTGTGGAATTGCTCGAACTCTACGGTAAAACTCTGCACGATGATTGGTTGCGCTTCCTTGACGAGGAGATTCTCGATGTTCTTCCAGCCGATCACAGAGAATTGCTGGCCCTGCTCGCGGTCGCTGACCGACCAATTCCATGGGAGAATCTGGCAGCGGCCGCAGGATACGATGGAACGCCGCCAGAAGCCCTCGTCACCCGTGGCCTCATGCTAGAACTGGAGAGTGGCATGTGGCTGCATGAAGCGCTTCGCTCTCGCCTCTTGAGAGAAGTTGGAGCGCCGCTCGAAGAGCGTGCTCGAAAACTCCGTGATTCTCCCGATTAACTCATGTGTCGGTTCAACCAATGGTCGAACATCGGCTTAGGCATTGCACCAGTCTGCCGATCTACGAGCTCTCCGTTGTGGAATAGGAGAAGGGCAGGGATACCACGGATGCCGAACTGTCCAGCAGAGAGGGGGTTGACGTCAGTGTTGACCTTAGCCACGGTAACTTCGCGCTCCCCAGCGACCTGTTCGAGCATAGGCGCAATCATCTTGCACGGTCCGCACCAAGGGGCCCAGAAATCAACAATCACCCACTCATCGCTCTTCGTCACAGCCTCGAAATCAGCATCGCCAGCATTAATCACTCGACCCATTCTATAGCCTCGGAAATACATCGCTGCATCGGCATCCTATGAATCCTATTACGAATGCTTGAGCCGAACTGTTGAGAACCTGATGCGATTCGCACGGTGTGAGGGGAGCATTGTGGAGGTCGCACCGAGCATTCTGACAGCCGACTTTGCTCGGCTCGGCGAGACCCTCGAAGAGGCTGTCGAAGCCGGAATAAATTGGATGCACATGGATGTGATGGATGGCAATTGGGTCGTCAATAAGACGATCACATTCGGGCCTGCGCTGATTCGATCAGTTCGCGACAGGCTCGGCCCAGACGTCTTCATCGACTGCCATCTGATGACTACTAATGCAGAGGATACTTGGTCGCAATACGTCGATGCGGGAGTTGATTTGGTAATCGCCCACATCGAAGCAGTTGATGACCCAGCCGCACTAATCACTAATCTTCACGCGGCTGATTGCCAAGCGGGCTTAGTCCTCAATCCGGACACATCCGCGGAGGCAATCCTGCCATACCTCGCAGACCTCGACCTAGTTCTCGTGATGTCCGTAATCCCAGGTAAGGGGGGCCAGTCATTCATGCCCGAGGTCGAAAACACAACTCGCGCATTCCGCGCCGCCATCGATGCCCAAATCGCGGGCGGCGGCCGCCAAACCAAATTGATGATTGACGGCGGCATCAAAGACCACAACTCAGCCATGGTTGCAGAATGGGGAATCGATGTAGCAGTTGTCGGCAGTGGTCTCATTAACAACCGTGGAACAATAGCTGAGAATCTGGCAGCAATAAATTCAGCCCTTGGCCATTGAATTACTTCATTCATACGCGCGCGAGCATTCAAATCACACCCACCCAACCCCCTCGTGATGGTCACGGAACAGTGGATGGTTGGGGAAGTCCTGAAGGTAGTTCCCGACGCGACCGTGGAGGCGAAGGATTTGCACGGTAGCGGCGACCATTTCCACGTTCGAGTCATTTCCGAGAGCTACGAAGGGGTACGGCCGTTGCAGCGACAACGCCCGATTCTGAGCCACTTCAAACATCATATGGCGCAGAACTTAGTCCACGCGCTTGACCTCAAGTGCATGACGCCAACTCAGGCACAGGAGGCGGGGGACACATCTTTTGACCCCCACGGCGGGGACGAGATGGAGTTCTTCGGAGTGCACATCCGTAGACCGGAAAAGGAGTGAGAAAAATGAGTTTCAATTGGACACCAGAAGAACTGCAACAAGTTGTTGAAGATAACCAAATTGTGATTTTTATGAAGGGTACGCCAGAGCAACCTCAGTGTGGATTCTCTGCAAGGGGGGCGCAAGTCCTCAGCGCAATTACTGCTGAGCTAGGGATAGACACATTTGCTTGTGTCAATGTCCTCGCGGATCACAGGGCTAGACCTGCATTGAAGGAGTGGTCAGACTTCCCCACCATACCGCAGATTTTCATTAATGGAGAGCTGATTGGAGGCTCTGATCTCGCTCTTGAAATGTATCAATCAGGCGAGTTAAAACAGATGGTCGCCGATGGCGACACAGTCTCTGAGTGAGGCGATTGCATGGCGACGGCCGAGGACCGTCGAACGATGTTGATAGCGCTGGCTGGAGCCACTGTGATCTCATTTGCCCCTCTTCTTTACATTCGTTCAGATACTACTCCACTGACTGGAGCGTTCTATCGCATGATGTACGCTTTACCTCTGCTCGGATTGTTAGTTTGGACTTCGAAGCGCGAGGATGGACGCGACTCCCGCTCGCGCTGGATGGCCTTTGGTGCCGGCGTGTTATTGGCGATTGATTTCGCCGGCTACCACAGCGCTATCGATTACATCGGCAGTGGCATTGCGACGATGATTGGAAATTCGCAGGTCATCATCGTCACTTTGGTAAGTTGGTGGATACTTGGAGAGCGACCGAATCGCTACATTCTACTCGCTCTTCCAATGGTGATGTTTGGATTGGTTTTGATTTCAGGGATTTGGGATGACGCCCCCTATGGTGATGACCCAGTCAAGGGCGTCATCGGAGGAATCGTAGCGGCCATATTCTATTCCTCCTTCTTGATTCTCTATCGCCAATCAAATCGAATCGGTGCGCCTGCATTCAATCCTCAATTCGATGCGACTGCTGGAGCTACTATCGGATTACTCGTTATCGGTTCGATGCCTCTGTCAGGCATCGGCATCGAGGCCATCGACCACACTATCACTTGGCCCGGACACGGCTGGTTGCTTCTGCTGGCAATCACCTGCCAGGTCGGCGGCTGGATCGCCATCACCTATGCACTTCCGCGACTGCCAGCCGCACACACATCATTCGCAGTCTTGCTCCAGCCTGTTTTGACCATTGTCTGGGGCGTCCTGCTGCTTTCAGAATCCCCCTCGATGCAGCAGTCCGCGGGCATGATTCTCATCTTCGCCGCCATCATCGCAGTGACCCTCTTCGGAGCCGCCGAAGATAGTACTCAATCTACCGTTCAAATCACAGACTGATTTTCCCGAATTGGCAGGATTTTTCTCTTCTCAATACGGCATGGATAGCCTACCGGCCGCATCCAATAGGTGTACAGGGCGAGAGACACAGGCGAGGGGATGGGATGCACTCAGCGAGAACCTCAACGGCCCCGTACGGCTAAGGCTTGGAGCCCGCGATTGATAATCGTTGTGCGAAAAGCCGCTCCAAGACCATAGAACGATACACTGAGCGCCTGTTAAGTTTCAGAAACCGCACTACGTCGGCGATTCTGCTATGACGAAAGACATCGGGCCGAATCACTCGATGCTGAGCACTTCCGGCCCGCCCTCAGTTATCCAGACAGTATGCTCGAACTGACCAATCATTCCTCGATCTTCACAGCGTAGAGCAGCGTAAGTCTCGAGGAACCGAATCGAAATCAGCTTCTTCACAAGCGCATTCCACTTCTTTCGTAGCGTCTCTTCCTCTTCTCCAGGGAATGGCTTTTCGAGGAGAGGATATGCCCAGCGCTCAGCGAAAGGCAAGGTGTGATAGCGTTCCTCGATATACCGCGCCATCGTCGCACCAAGCGGCTTCAATTTGCCCTTTAACATCGCCTTTCGAATGGTGATATCTCCCGTGACGCGATAGATATTGCTCGAATGAGCAGGAGGGATATTCTCGATCATCCCGCTCTTTCCAGTTGTGTTGAATGGTTCGACCGCGTAGACGCTTCCAAGCTCGACTGAGCTCTTGAATCCGGGGCTCTCAGGCCCGCAAGCGTAGGCTGGAATCGACGTACCAGCATGCAGATTCCAGCGCTTCAATTCATGTCCGCAAAGATTGCGAATTGGTTCGAATCCAGCGTCGGTGTGGACTTGTTCCGCAGCCGCACCGACTTCATGCCAAGGAGTCCCAGGATGCATCTTCTCAATCGAAGCATCCCTCGCCTCCCGTGCCGCCTTGATCTGCTCGGTGTGATTTCCACCGTTCCCGACTTCGATTGTCATCGCGTTGTCGGCTAGAGCTCCAGTGATGTGCACGCCGACATCGAGTTTGACGAGGTCGCCATCCTGGAAGATCATCTCCCCCTCGAATCCTTCAGGTGAATTCTGACGAGAATCCGTTGTGTAATGGGCGGCTATGTCGTTGACCGAGATAGTGACTGGGAAAGCAGGAGTCCCACCGTGTCGGCGAATGAAGCGTTCAGCAGAATCAATTACTTCATCCCAAGCCTTGCCAGCGACGATCTCGCCCTTGATTCCCTCAAGCGTTCTTCGGGCTACATGCCCTGCGTCACGCCACTGTTTGAGGTCCGATTCTTCCACCATGCGATAACCTCCTTAGCTGGGACCAATCCTTCTCTCAGTACCTCTATGCTTGCACAATCGGGTAAATCACAGACCGAATACCACGCTATCAACGTGCTGGGTGGGCCTCCGAGCGTTTCTCCTGCCACTAAAGCCACCTCATGGCCTGCTTGGTGCAGAGTTTCGGCCGCTGCTTCGCAGGTGGCTGCGGGTGGCGTGCCGCTGATGTTGGCGGAGGTCGCTGTCAGCGGCCCGCATGACCGCAGTAGTGCTTTTGCGGTGGGATGAGCGACGACTCTGATGGCAATTTTGTTTGTACCTAGGCGCGCATCGAGGGGTTCCTTTGCGGGTAAGATAATGGTAAGGGAGCCCTCGGGAAATGCGGATAGAATCTCGGGAATGTCGTCGGTGAGCTCCACGAGGTTTGCTGCCTGCTCAAGGTCGACCACACCGACGCTCACCGGCATTTCAGTGGGGCGTTTTTTGACCTTGTATAGATTATCGAGAGCAGCCGGCGTTAGTATGCAACCGAGAGCCGGCTGCGTTGATGTTGGGTAGATAATGCAGGCACCGGCGGAGACCAGAGCGAGGGCACTGTCAGAGATTGCTTCCATTGTCCTCACTCAGCGGATATGCTTGCGGTTCGCCGGCGGCAGGGAATCCTTGTGCGCCACGATCGATCCGACATGCAGATCGATATTGGATTGGTGTGTGTGTCGCTGGGAGATTCGCAGAAGTTCACGGATTCCCTGAACGATGTTGAAAATTGGAATCAGAAAGACCAACTTGCGTGCAGCGCGCTGGTCCCACATCTCGCTAGTCATCTCTGAGCCGTCTTCGGCCAGCACTGCTAGGCCGAACATACGCTGGCCTAGCGAGCGTGAAAGCCACAATCCAGTCCAGCGCCAGTAGAGCCAGTGACAACCAAGGAGAATGACGACCATGGCGAGGGCGTAGTGGAAGGATGAGGAAGCCCAGAGTGTGAGGTTCCAAGCATTCATGATTTGCCAACGAGTTGCTACCATCAGAATGGTTGTGACGATGACTACATCGACGCTCAATGCAGCGGTTCTACGAACTCCAGATGCGAGAATCGTGCCTTCAGGAACTGGCCAGTGGCCACCTTCTTCAGCGCTCAATATCTGCTTTGCGAGGGTTCCGCCGCTTTGCAGTGAGATGGGTGAGTCGTGGTCAGCCATGTGCTTCCTCAGGCCATTCCGAGAATGTGCCACGCCTCAAGGTTACGACTGCGGATATGTGCCAACCAGGCAGCCCAAGTCTCATCGTTGCGCAGAGTGTCAGGGTCGCCGATGACAATGAGCCCGCGCCTCGCTCTAGTGAGAGCTACATTGAGGCGGCGCGGGTCGGCGAGGAATCCGACGTTTCCGTCGGAGTTCGAGCGCACGCAGGAGAAGATGATGACCTCTTTTTCGCGGCCTTGGTAACCGTCTACAGTACGTACTTCGACGGCTTCGTTGCGCTCGGGAATAGCGTCGCGGATGGCTCGGACCTGACCCGCGTAGGGAGTGATTATGCCGATGTCTGAGTGTTGTAGATCGCCCGCTTCTAGGAGGCCTTCGAGGATGCGGGCGACCCAGCCGGCCTCGGCTGGATTTTCCTTCGAAGCGCCGTCGGGCGAGAGGAGTTCGTCGCCATTGACTGGAATGAAGGCGATCGGTACCTCCCAATCATTCCAGAGAAGTCCAGCCGGATTGGGACGCTCAGCGGCTTGGACGCCGTCAATGAGGTGACCATCGTAGAAGGTCTGGTTGGGAAATTGAGAGATGGCCGGGTGCATTCGGTACTGGGTATTGAGTAGAATTGGTTCGATGCCCATGGCGACGAGACGCTCGAAGAGAGAGCGGCGCAGTCCGCCGTTTTCAGCGCGTCGGCTGATGACTGTAGGTGGTAATTGTTGATGGTCTCCGACTAGGACAATTTGTCGCGCGCCGCGGACCAAGGGGACAAGACTCGCTGGCTCAGTGGCTTGGGTTGCTTCGTCTAGGAGAACTCGAGAAAAGCGGCGTCCGTCAAGTAATCGGTGGCCGACGCCGATGCAGGTGCAGCAGAGAACTTGCGCGCGTTCGAGAATATCGTCGCGCATCTGACGTTCGATACGGCGCACCTCCTTCCAGCCACGATTCAAATCACGGTGCGCCAAACCCTTTTCTTTGCCTTTCATTCCAGAGATGCGCCGCGCTAATTTCTCATTGAGTTCGAGATGCTCTTCGAGATCTCGGCGAAGTGGATGTCCTTCCATCTGCGCATCGACTGTGGCCTCGCGCAATGACTCGCGGACCTTGACCGGCTGGCCGAGCCTGACTGCGCGAACCCCAAGACCGAGCAATCCCTCGAGCAGATTGTCGACCGCGACATTCGAATCAGCGACGGCGAGAATCGTTCCGACCTCTTGACTAGCCCAAGATTGTAAGATGCGGACAGCGGTGTGGGTTTTACCGGTTCCCGGAGGTCCCTGGATAAGTGTCAAGCGTTGATTTACTGCAGCCTCACAAGCAGTTCTTTGAGACTCATTCAGATCTTCCGGTCGGCTCGCAGGACGTCGATTAGCGCCGCCAAGTTCTGGTCCTAACCCAGCGGTGCCCACAGGGTCATGGACAGTTCCAAGGAGAAGGTCTCGAAGCGGTGCCCCCCCTTCCTCTTCGAAGAGTGAATTGAGGGCGTCTCGCATCCTATCGAATGCGACTTTATTCGCGGCGCGGTCCATCCTCCAGAATCCACTGCGAAGACCGCTCGGCAACTCGGGCAGAACGATGCGAATTCGATTGCGCGAGCGATCAGAAACAATCGCTTCGATGGGCTTCTCGCCAACAGGATCACCCCGACTCAACATCACGATGTCACCCTGACGAAACCTATGCGAACCCATGTTGGCACGCCCATCGAGTTCCAACTTGACGATTCGCTGTCCGAATAACCAGCCATCTGGGCGACCCCTCAGGTCGAAAAGCGCAAGTCCGTGGGCAGCGAGTTTGGCCCGCGACCAATTCCGTAAACGCTCCTCGGTCGCGTCTAATTCATCATCCAATTCCCATTGAATCAGCCGCATGTATGCTTCGTGATGATCCTGGCTGCGAGTGAACCTCGCTGGAAGCCCTCCATCCGAGTCCACACCTCACCCTGGGCGGCCGGCGCTACATCACGCTTCGCCGTGTTGGAGAAAATACCGAGTCTGAAGTTCGCCGTTTACAACGGCGGGTGAGGGTTATACGCGGAACACGGCCGAACGCCCTCGTCTGTAAAGGTGCGGTCATGGTATTTGACAAGTTCAAGAACTGGCGGAAGGGAGCGGTCGGACCGACTGTTGAATGTCCCTTGTGTCACACATTGAATCCTGAGGGTACGATGCAGTGCTCCCAATGCATGTACCAATTGGGCAAGGCTGCATTCGAGCAGGTAGCTTCTATCGACGACGCAGAAGCAGGTTCCCTTTTCGATGAATTGCTCGCCGATTTTGATGAAAATGAAGAGGAGGAGGTCATCGATTGGTCGAAGGGTACTTTCACCATGGATGATGTCACAATCGATGTCGAACAATATGGCAAGGACGATGAAATCAAACTCAGTGAAAACCCAACTTTCGCGATGTCTGTGGATCTTCCTGATTCGGTCGAAGAAGATGAGGGAGACTACGAACTCACCGCTGCGGATGCTCCGACCTTCGTCACCAAATTCGAGATGCCGGAGAGCGAACCTGAGCTGCTTGAAGAAGTCCCATCTCAGCAGATTGAACTCATTCAACCGACCGCTGAGTCGGCGGAGACCGTCGAGATAGTTGCCGCCGATGCGATTCCGGATCGAAATGGCTCTCTTTCCAAGACAATGCCGGCAGCGGAGAAGCCCGCTCCGGTGGTTGAGGAATCGCCCGAGACAGAGCTTGAGCTTGAGCCCGAGGCTGCCGAGGTGCAAGCCGAGGAAGAATCCGAAGCTGAACCTGAGGTGGCGGCCGAGACGCAGGTCGAATCAACAGAGATTACCGAGAAATCATTACTCTTGTTGAAGAAGGTCGAATTGGTAGAAATGGCCGAGTCAGAAGGCCTCTCAACATCCGGAACCAAGGCCGAACTGGCTGCTAGAATTATCGCTGGCCCGCCGGAAATTGAGCCGAAGTCTGAGGCAGAACCGATGCCAAAACCTGCTTCGCAACCTCCCATTGTGGTTCCTGCTGCACCTGCGGGAATGCCTCCACCTCCACCGCCAACCGTCGCCAAACATGTTGATCCAATGGATGCGGCCTTCGATGGTGGAGCAAGTCCACCACGAATCCCGCGAATACCGAAAATTCCGACCATGCCTCACATCGCTCAGGCCAACGAGGCTCAAGATATGCCGGCGAACAATGGATTTTGGCCGTGGCCGCAACAGGAAGAATGGCCGAATAGAGAAGTCGCTCTGAAGATCAAGGAAGCGATGGAGGAGGCCAAGCGCAAAAATGTGGCACAGGTGATGGTCCTTCTCGATGAGGTTGGCCCCCACTTGGGTGACCGGACTAAATTGCTCTATCCAATCGGCGCGTTATTGCAGAGAGTTGGACGGGCTTTGGCCGTCGACCGGATGATTGCTGCAGCTGTCGAGGCCGAGCCCGATGACAAACACGTGCAGATAGCGAAGTCCAAATTGCGGCCCTGAAATTGCTCGAATCCTGTTGATTCGTTTAGCCGCAGTCGTAATGCGGGTGCGCGCCAGCGCAGTCGATATGCAACGGCGCGCGACGACGACCATCATGGTCGACGATGAGCTCGTAATGCGCCCGGCGAACACCACTTACACCAACGACCTGCTCGAGGCTTTCGAGGAGACTTGGCCCGAGGTTAGCAGGGCGATGCCGTGGATTCTCCCTGAGCATGAAATCGAGCCGCAGATAGCCGATTTTCTCGATGAAACTGAGCGTACTGGGCGCGTTGGTCGGATGCATCACTGGGTATTGATTCGGCCGTGGGATGAAGCGGTCTTGGGCTTGCTTGGATTCGACCGCATCACTCGCTCGGCCGAGGCCGAGTGGAATCTCGGATATTGGGTCAGATCTTCTGAGCAGCGCAGGGGCGTGGCAGGTCGTGCAATCGAAGCCTCCCTGCGCTGGCTTGGCGACCTTGAGACGGTTGCTGTCGAACTCAAGGTCGACCCGAATAATGCGCCTGGAAAGAGAACCGTTGAGCGCACTGTGAGACAATGGGGAGGCAGTCGCTGCGTGTCGGGAGACTCGGCGATAACCGTCGCCGGAGTCCGTACTCCTCACGAGTGTCATCTCATCTCAATCGGTCCCGATACCGGCCCTCTATGAGGGCCGTTGAAGACGCGACCATTCAAAACAGTCCGTAAGTTCGGCAGACCTGCCCATAGGGCAGGTGACAGCGATGTCGGTCAATCACAGGCAACGTCTTCCCGACATCGACCCTGAGGAGACTGACGAGTGGTTGGAAGCCCTCCGTTCGGTCGTCGATGCTCATGGAATCGAGCGAGCTCGTATGCTACTTCACGAGGTGATGGCGGAGTCAATCGACCTCGATGTCGAGATAGCCCAAGTCGCTCAGACGCCTTACGTCAACACCATCTCTTGGGATCAACAAGCCCCTTACCCTGGCGACCTAAAGACCGAGAGAGAAATCCAGAATTCGATCCTTTGGAACTCCGCAGTCATCGTATCTGATGCCAATCGCCGCACCGACGGACTCGGTGGACACATCTCGACTTACGCTTCGTCGGCAACCCTTTACGAGGTCGGTTTCAATCACGTTTTCCGCGGCAAGGATGGCAACGGAATCGGCGACGCTCTCTACATTCAAGGCC
>CAXGBP010000010.1:0-10714 GCA_964007685.1 uncultured Candidatus Poseidoniales archaeon
TTTGGATATCGAGGGAGAGTCCCAGATGCGCACTGCCCTGAGTCTAGTCGCCCAGATCGGCGAAGGTAGATTGGTCGATAGAATTGTCAAGGCGATGGAGAAGGCCTCGAATGAAGTCGTTCTCACTGTAATGCGCGATGATGCGGCTCCCCTGAACATCAGGAAGCGAGCCGCGAATATCCTCTCGAGCAAGGACCTCGGAATCGAAGAAGAGGTTCTCGATATTCACACACTCTCAGCAGATGTTGAAGGGCTCAGCCGAGAATTCCTCGCGCATTCAGATCTCGCCTCGCAATTCCCTCACCGAGCTCTGCTCGTCTGGCACCTAATCACTGCCTCACAAGCTGTGACGGTGCTCGAGGATCTCGAAATCATGCGCAGGAGAGCGATACTCGCTCTCGCTTATACGGATGAGGACGAGGTGTTGACCAGCGCGGCGTCCTCACTAATCGCATTACTAAGCGGCATTTCATCTGGAATGGATGCGGTTCACGACAAGTTGGATTCCGACGGCGTGCTCGCCCTCAATGAGGTCCGTCGAGCCCTCTCTGCGGAAGGAGATGGATTGGTCCGAGAGAACCGCATCGAGACTCTAGAAACGACGGTGAGGAATGCTCAGCTGACATATCTTGAGCGCAGCCTATTCACGGCCCTAGTCAACGCGCTTCGATTGAACCGAGCAACGATGGATCTGCAGAGTGGAATGGAAGATCGGAGTGATTCCGCTCTGACTGCTCTAGGTTCGCTCTGCTTGGATAACGAGGTGGCGATGCGGAGCATTCGCTTCGCCACCGACCTCGTACTCGAACACGATGCTGCAATTCCCGAACTCGAGATGTGGTACAGACAGCATGACAATGGCTCAGCCGAGCATCAAACCGTCAGAGCCACCATCGCCAGTTCAAAGGATGATCGTATCAACGCGGCCCGTTCCTTCCGCGATGCGGCGATGAAGGTCCGCGATGATTTCGAGCGGTCGGCACTACTACTTCGAAAATCACTCATCGAATTCGCTCATGCAGGTGGTTGGAAAGAAGCTGTCAACCTAATCGACACCCACCCCGAATTGACTGCCTCAGTGACTTCGAGATTCCAATTGTATCTACGCACCTGCGCTGATGCGGTCAATGGAAGAAACGAGGTCGCTACCCAGCGAATCATCGAATATACCACTGAGCGAGAGCCCAGCGACCCAGAGATCGATGGCATCGACAGAGAGGCTGTGAAGCGTCGACTTGAAGTTCTCGATCGGGCGCTGCGTTATGCTTCTGAACATCGATTACCAGAAGATCCATTCCGTGGAAGAGTGCTCGCAGCGCAGATGATGATGCGTCGAAGGGAGTCGAGTAGGAGAAGCGAATTGGAAGGCAGATTCCTGCTCGAACTCAATGAACGAAAGGATGTTCTCGAAATCACTCTTATCGCAGAGGAAGTCGCTGAAATATCTACAATTCGAGGGCTCAGAATGTTCGAAACTGCGATTCAATCGGGCAATTTCGATTTGCGGCAAATCCAGACTCTTGTCCGCTCACAAAAGGCCCTATTCAGGCGCCACAGTCGCACAATTCCAGTGCGTCAGAGAAGCTCGCTCAATCACCTCGCGCTAAGGCCGTTGGTGCTCGTCGACACGAATATCCTCATCGACGCACTGAAGGATGACCTCCTCGGTCAAATTTCGCAAGATAGTTTCGGAACTTTCGACTGGACTGTGGAGAGAGCCTTTGTTTGGATGCTCAAGCGCAGGGCAAAGGAAGGTCGTGTTCACCTTTGCATCCCTTCCTCGGCGCAGGGTGAATTCCTCAACCGGACGCGAAACCCAAAGGTTGCTCTGGATCTGTTCAACGATGTCTATGTCGATCGCAAGTCGTGGGATGATACGGTTAGCCCTGAACTATTGCAGGAGCGGGTGCAATCGGTTCTGAGGACCTTTGGGTCTTTCAGGGCCGAGGTCGATGCTGAGGAGAAGGACTCCGTCGACCTCGACTCTTTCTTGGTTCGGCATTCTGCAATTTACGAGAAGATTTCTGAGGCTAAGCAATTGGCTCGAGATGATCCTCCTCCTCGCAGTGTCATCAATGGCGATGAGATTTACCCGGAGTTGGGTGATCTCGATATCATGCGAGATTCTGCTGTTCACGCAGCCTCAACCATTCCAGATGTCGGCTGCGTGTTGGTAGCAACGCGCGACTCGGACTTCATGCTCATCGCGCGTGCGCTGCATGACAGCTTCGGATTCGGCGCGATATGGACTGCTCAGCAGTTGAATAGCCACATCATCCGATCTTGAGCGAAGGCTCGCGGTGATTCATTTTCTAAGCAAGAGATTGCCCAAGCCGGGCCATAATAACGGTCGCTGATTCAACGCTGCGAACCGTCTCAACACTCTTGCCAGCTGAGAAAAATTCCTTTTTCTTCGCTGTGCTTCCCTTGCCCTTTTCGAGGCGACGAAGTTTGGAGAACGAGAGTAAATTGAGGAACATTCGTGCAGAGTGTTTCCAGCGGCTTGAAAGCCATTTTCGCATCATCCAACTGTTTTCTTGCTGGTAGCCTTCTGAGCGAATTACCGAGATTGGGACTCCCGTGAGTCGGTTAGTCCAGACGATATCTTCCTCCCTCGCATCGACAATAGCTTGCTTGTAATCATCGGGAGAATTACATTCACTCGTGGCGATGAATCGAGTACCCATCTGCACCCCGGCATAACCCATGGCCATGACCTCAGCTAATTCCTCCTCACTGCCGATGCCGCCCGCGCAGATTAGGGGGGTTTCAAGATCGCTTAGTTCGGCATACATCGATGCTGCTGAATCGGCTCCAAGATGTCCGCCGGCCCGGTTATTGACACAGATTAGGCCGTCGACTCCGCATTCGATTCCTTTCAACGCGTGCTTGCGCGTGGTCACATCGTGATAGACGAATCCACCTTTTGCGTGTACGCGCTCGCATACCCAATCGGGTTTTCCTAGGGAGGTGACAAAGAAGCGGATGTCTTCCTCAAGAGCGATATCGATCCATTCCGACATGCGCTCGATGTACTTCTTTGAGCCCTTTTCTATTAGGGCGTTGAAGCCGATTGGCTTGTCCGTGAGGCTTCGAATGTAGCGAATTCCTTCTCGTAAGTCCCAGCCGTGTACGTAGGTTAGCGAGACAGGCTGGAGGACTGCCATCCCGCCGCCGTTGGCGGCGGCAGCAACTAGTTCGGGGTTTGAACATGGATACATCGCTCCGCAAATGATTGGATGTTCAACTCCGGTGTGCTCAGTGAAAGGTGTACTCATTCCCATGTTATGCCCCTGCCTTGCGGTTCTACCGGCTCTCGCGAGCACGGAAGTTCCACTTGAACACCCACTCTGAGACGATGTCGCCATCCGAGTCGCGCCCGACCGCGCGCATATCGAGGTCGATCTTCTCACCTGTGGCAAGGGTCTCTTCGATGGCTGCGCGCGCGGCAGCAATATCTTCGCAAGTGAATACAACCTTGCCCTTCGCGCGCTTGACGAATGTCGCTTCTGTGCCGACAACAAACATGCGAATACCGCGCTTGGTGGAGCGCGAAATCGCGAATGGAACGGCGCCCGTCGCAAGTTCAGCCGCCATTCCTTGAGCCGCCCAGTACATCGTTTTGAAGGGATTTTGCGAGCGCCAACCGCCCGGTATCGAAGTCACACAAACATCCGCATCTGCACGAACAAGACGCAATCCAACAAAAGCGCCCGCAGGCATCGAGAGAATTGTGAAGGCACGGAATCGCGCCCAGCCAGAAAGCCCCTTCAATTCGCGTTGAAGTCGGGCTTCATCGATCATCAAATTCAACTCACAGCCGGATTTGCTCCACCAGACATCAGCCTATCTACAATGGCGCAATAGCGCTCCATCGCCTCATTGACTGTGGTCCCGCGCAATTTGCGCCAAGCACGCCACTTCACCATTCCGGCCATGCCGTCCTTGATTGGTCGTGGACTTCGGGCATCGCCCTCAGTGATCTGTTTGTAGAGCGCATAAAGCTGTAACAGAGTCGTGTCGTCAGGTCGTTCTTTAAGTCTCCAAACTCGCTTTGCGGCACGTTCAAATCGCTTCTTCAAATCCATATTTTCATTCCTCCAATTTCGCTTCCAACCACCCCTCAACCAATTCCGCACGCACGGGCTGGTCGACGGTCGAAGTATGTGGCATACCTTCGATGAGGTGGATGGAGGAATTAGAATCGTGGGGGTGGAGGTGCTCGGTTAGCAACTCATAGTGGTCCAAACCGAGAACCTCGTCCTCGGCTGACTGAATCACCAGAAAGGGCACCTTTGGAGTGCCCCAATATGGCAGTTCAGAATTGGCGTAGCGGACGTTTAGATCTGGGTGAATACGTTCGTATTCGCGGCGCAGGACATGCCTCACCCACGGTTTTGCCATTACCATACGACCGGGTAATTTCTTATCGATGATTTTGGGAAAGGAAGTGACTGGCGATTCAAGAATGATGCCCTGTAATTTCTCTTCCCACCAGCTGGATGGATGGCTGGCCAGACGGATGGTGATGAATCCCCCCATTGAATGGCCATAGATCCAGACACGATTGGGCTCAAAACCGAGGTGCTGAGGGGCGGATTCAAGCAAAGCCTCGGCGTCTGCGGTCGCCTTCAAGAGTGTCCAATCTAAGCGACCATCCTGTCTTCCAAAACCACGTTGGTCGAGTCCGATGACGTGAGGGCCGAGACTATTGAGATGTTGGCAACGAGTCTCCCCACGACCGAGGGATGAACTGTAACCATGCAGATAGAGAATAAGGTCGCGATTCCCTTCGGCACCAGGCAAAACCTTCGCCTTGAGTTCCTCTTCACCCCAGCCAGAGAAGATGATGTCGCTCCAGTGCTCATCTGTGACATCGACATAATCACGTGTCGGCGTGGTGAATACTGAGAGGTAGATCTTCCAGTAAACGAAAAGCCATGCTCCAACTGGAATAGAAAGTCCGACGAAGAGCACGAAGACTCGGTTGTCTTTCAGTTCAGGCCAGAGCAAGATACTCAGAAATTCGATTGTGAAAACCAACGAGAGAATCGTTGGAATGCTTGGAGCCCAGCGAACAGGAGTCTTCGCATAAGCAGCCGCTCGGCGGGCCTTACGTTGGAACTTCTGTCTGCGACCTTCATGCATCACATCATCGCCTCCGGATAATTCATCAAATCCTTATGTCCAGCCTGGATATTGGCCCCCAGCGAGATGGTTTCTGGATAGATCCGATTGAAGAAAACACGCGCGCTGGCTAGTTTAGCTTGATGGAAATCAGAGTCTGGATGCTCGAGGCAGACGCGAGCCATCCTCGCCCACATATACGCGAGCAAGATATTGCCGAAGTAGCGGCAGTAATCGGTTGCGCCAGCCGCGAGGAAGTGTGGATTCCCCATTCCTTGGCTGATCATTAGTAGGGTGAGTTGCTGGAGGCCACGAACGCCTTTGTGAAGCGGTTTGTTGAACTCCGCCATCTCGGGAATATCGCGGTTATCCTCGATGAATTCGACGAGTGGCCACATTAAATATCGCAGGTTTCGGCCGAGATCTTGGGTGATTTTTCGGCCGGCTAAATCGAGTGCTTGGATTCCGTTAGTTCCTTCCCAAATCTTGGAGATTCGAACATCGCGATAGAACTGCTCGACGCCGTACTCCGAGCAATAACCAGCACCACCCATGACTTGCATGCAGGTGCTGGTGGTTTCACAGCCGAGGTCGGTGAAGTGAGCTTTGACGACCGGTGTGAGTAGCGCGATGAGCGCTTCGGCACGCTCTCGAATTTCATCATCTTCAGAATGCAATTGATCGAGTAGCGTGCCCACCCAAACACCGAGGGCTCGGCAGCCCTCGTTGTTGACTTTAGCAGTGAGTAACATACGGCGGACATCTGGGTGGACGAGGATATTGTCCGCCGCCTGCGAAGGGTCGCGAATTCCCTTGAGGTCACGACCCTGTCGTCGCTCTCGCGCCCAAGCGAGAGCGTTTTGGTAAGCGATTTCGCCAAGCCCCAGACCCATCATTCCTGTCGCCAATCGCTCGCGATTCATCATCTCAAACATGAGCGGCATGCCGGCGTTCAGTTCACCTACAAGCCAGCCGACTGAGCCATCGAAATTCAGCACACAAGTCGGTGAAGCATGCAACCCCATCTTCTCTTCAATCCCTGAACAAGTAACTCCATTTCGGGCATCACTCAAGTCGTGGGAAAGCCCCTCAACGCTGCCCGACTCCCAGTCTTTTGGCAAAAATTTCGGCACGAGGAAGAGGGAGATGCCCTTCGTACCCTCGGGTGCATCAGGAGTCTTGGCGAGCACCATGTGGACTATGTTATCAGACAGATCGTGCTCACCAGCGGTGATGAAAATCTTCGTCCCAGTCACGCGATAAGAACCATCATCTTGCGGCACCGCCTTCGAGTAAATAATTCCCAAATCGGTGCCCGCGTGCGGCTCTGTCAAACACATAGTGCTGCACCAATGTCCACTTGCCAGGTACTCTGCATAATGATCAATCAATTCCTGCACGCCGTGGTTCGTAACCAATTCATAGACACCGAGTCCAAGAGCGGGCACAACCGAAATCGACATATTCGCCGCAATCGAAATTTCATCGACGCCGTTGCGAACGAATTGAGGCAGACCCATACCGCCGTGTTCAGGTCTGCAAGTAGTAGCAAACCAACCAGCCTCGACGCCTTCCTTCCAGGCGTCGACGAATCCGCTAGGCATCGTCACCTCACCGGATTCGAAAACCAGCCCCTCGCGGTCTCCAATCTCATTGAGGGGCAGGAGAACTTCCGTGCAATAGTTTCCCCAGCCTTCCATTATCATGCGGATGAAGTCACGATCGAGATCATCGTGGCCGAGGCGTTTTGCGAGGTCGAGGACGTCGAAAACTTCGTAGAAGAGAAAATCGTATTCGTCGTAGGGTGCCTTGTAAACTACCATTTCCTCACCTCAATTCCTCAGCGGTTTCCCCTTCAAAACCATGTGCTCCATCCTTGCCAAAGTGGCTTCGTCGCGTGAGAGTTTTCCTATTGCAGCGAGTTCCATCGCCAAGATGTCATCCTCGCTGAGTTCATCGAGAATATCTGTGTCGCCACCGGAGAGGATGTGGGCGAGCTCAGTGGTAACGACGACATCGTGAGGGGTGGCTTGGCCGGACCGCGCGAGGTCGGCAACCGCCATGTCGAGTGCAGCCTTCGCGGTTGGGCCGGGGAGGTTGTACGTGTGTGGTTCAGGTGGAGTGTAATCTTGTGCTAGTTCAAGCAGGGTTGCTTTTGCGTCGGCGATGAGTCGATCGCGGTTCATTGTGACGCGGTCTTCCGGGCGCAGGAAGCCCATTCTTCGTGCTTGCTCGGCTGATTTGGCGACTTGGGCTGTTCCGATCATCTCGAAGGCTTTCATGACTGGGCCCATTGGCCCGCCGGCTGCTATACCGAAGTCGCCTAAGCGAGCGAGCATCTCCTTGCAACCGCCCCATCCAGGTACGATTCCAACACCTACTTCGACTAGTCCAATGTATGACTCGGCGTGGGCTTGTACAGCGTCGCAGTGGAGTAGGACTTCTGCACCCCCTCCAACGCAAATCCCTGTGGAGGCTGCTACTACTGGAACCTCGGCGTATTTGAGCGCCTGGTAGGCTTCTTGACCAAGTGCGATGAACTCCTCTACCTCAGTCCAAGCAGCGAGGTTGGCGGCGAATAGAGCGAGTCCGAGGTTTGCTCCGGCGCAGAAATTCTTAGCATCGTTGGCGATGAGAATGCCTTTCCAATCGCCGAAATCAGCCATATCGGCCGCCGCGAGGACTATCTCCAGCGAAAGTGGATCCATTGCGTTCATCTTCGAATGGTATTCGATGAGTAGTACGCCATCGCCAGCATCCCAAATGCTGGCGCTGGCATTGCGTTGGAGTGGTTTGCCACGGCGCTTGAGGTCAGCGACTGTGAGAGTGTCTGAACCTCTGGCAACTTGGACTCGCGTGCTGCTCGGTGTCAGACGATGGATCTCTGCTTCTTCTGTTGTGTAAAAGCCACCTTTTTGGGCCGCGAGAGCGATGAATTCAGGGACCGGTTTCCCAGCGGCTTCGAGGCGAGTAACGATGCTTGCTGCACCTATTTTGTCCATCATCTCAAATGGCCCGAGCTTCCAATTGTAACCCACACGCATGGCTCCATCGATGTTGCTGATGTCCTCAGTGACCTCTGGAACGAGGTTTGCCGCGTAGCAAAAAGTGTCGAGCAGTACCTCATTGACGAAGGCTGCACCTTCATCGTGGTGATCGAGAAGTCGGCCAAGACCTTGCTTGGACATTTTGGCCGAGGGAAATGCTGCCTTGCGGTTGGCTACAGTGTACTCCCCTGTGTTGAGGTTACGCGCTTCCTTGACCTTGCCACTACCCTCGCGGTTGAGTCGATAAAAGCCTCCCTTTCCCTTGCGGCCGGTGTAACCGTCAGCTAGCATTGCGCCGATGATATCGTCGCCCGCGCCGGCGATTTCGTGGAATGCGTCGTCCGGATGTAAGTGGGCGAGCATGCTCTCCATTACGTGGGGGATTAGGTCTATGCCGACGAGATCCATCAGTGCGAAAACACCGGTTTTTGGTAGGCCGATCGGTCGGCCAAGCATAGCATCGGCCTGCTCGACTGTGAATCCATGGTCGAGTGTCGCCTTGATGGCTCGTTGGACAAAATACACACCCAAGCGATTGCCGATGAATCCGGGTGTGTCGTTGCAGAATGTGACGCGCTTGCCGAGTTGAACATCGCCGAATTCAGCAAAACGAGCGACGACAGAGTCGTCAACTTCTGGCCCCGCCACGACTTCCAGAAGCGGAAGATATCGTGGCGGGTTGAAGAAGTGGGTGATGAGGAATCGACTAGCTATATCGTGCGGCATTCCGTGTGTTAGAGCCGAACGTGGCAGTGTTGAAGTATTGGATGAGAGTATTGTATTGGTGCCCAGATGTTCAGTCAATCTTTCGTAAAGAGAACGCTTTATTTCGAGGTTTTCAATGATAACTTCGACTACCCAATCATAACCTTTCAGGAGTTCGAGATGATCCTCAATATTACCCGCAGTGATACGTTTTACATACGATTTGTGCATCAACATTTCTGGGTTGGACTTGAGCATCTTGGCGATTGAGCCCTTGGCCAACGAATCACGATCTTCGGCTCCTTCAGGGACGATGTCTAGAAGCATTACTTCGCAGCCGGCATTGGCGCAATGTGCAGCAATTCCGGCGCCCATGACGCCACTGCCGATGACGGCGACGCGCTCGATTCCATCCACTTTTGCCCCCATTTATTCACCTCATTCGTACTTCTCAAGAACGGTGGCAATTCCTTGCCCGCCACCCACGCACATCGTTGCCAACGCGCGCTTTGCTCCATTGCGCTGAAGCAGACTAGCCGCCTTTCCGGTGATGCGCGCTCCACTTGCTCCCAATGGGTGGCCAAGGGCGATTGCACCTCCATCGATATTGACTTTGGATGGATCGAGGCCGAGCTCTTCGATGACCGCCAGAGACTGAGCTGCGAAGGCCTCGTTGAGTTCGACGATATCGATATCGTCTAGCGTCAGACCGGCTCGCTCTAGCGCCTTGTTACTAGCTTCGACCGGACCGATACCCATGAGTTCGGGCGCACATCCACTGACCGCTGTCGAAAGGATGCGCGCAAGCGGCTTGAGTCCATTCGCCTGGGCAAATTCCTCTGTGCAGACGAGAACGAAAGCCGCCCCGTCGGTAAGTGGGGAAGAGGTACCTGCAGTGACCGAGCCAGAAGCATCGAATGCTGGCTTCAATCCAGCCAGAGTTTCTGCATCAGTACCGGGACGGATGCAACCATCCTCAGACACCAAGCCAGCCTCTGTCTCGATACCAACGATTTCTTCAGCAAAATTGCCTGCTTCACGCGCGCCGCTCGCACGCGCGTGGCTCGCGACCGCGAAAGCCTCCTGTGTCACACGGTCAATTCCGTATTTCACAGCCAAATTTTCGGCGGTAATTCCCATCGAGGTGAAGGCATCGGGCGCCACATCGGACATGCGCGGATTCGGCATCGGATTGAATCCAGTCATCGGAATCCGCGTCATCGACTCGATTCCACCAGCGATGAACGCCTCACCAGCACCCATCGCAATTCGTCCAGCAGCATCGTGAATCGCTTGCATGCTGGAGCCACAGAATCGATTGATAGTAACTCCCGGAACCGACTCGGGTAAATCGGACAAGAAAGTCAGCATCCGCGCTAGATTGAATCCCTGCTCACCCTCTGGGAAGGCGGTTCCGACAATTATGTCCTCAACTAGAGCCGGGTCAAGTCCCAATTTTTCGATCAACCCATCGACTACTGTTGCAGCGATATCATCAGGGCGTGTGCGGGCGAGTGCCCCCTTTCGAGCAGGGGTGAAGGGCGAACGTGCGTATCCGGCGATTACCGTCATGTAGTGATGCAACACTCGGTGCAATAATTAAACCGGCAAGTGAAAAAAATCACAACGGCTACAATAAAATACAGTCGGTGCATTATACAACACCGTCGTAATAAATCGAATTGCACCGGAAATGGAGGTTTTTCCGGCGGAAAACGGAAAAATAACGAATCCGTAAGTTGATGACCGGTTGCCCTCCTCGATAAACGAGGTGAACGACGTGTCAGATGAAGAAGTGGGTCGCGTGCAGTCTTTCTTTAGGAAGCCAAGCGTAG